>NZ_JBEZGJ010000041.1:0-45002 GCF_040649965.1 Micromonospora sp. NPDC048843 | reverse complement strand
GTGCCGTTGGAGGACGTCCAGGACGCCATGGGGCACGCCGACCCGCGCACCACCCGCCGCTACGACCGGGACCGGCACAACCAAAGCCTGACCGCCCGGAGCCGGGCACGGTCGGCCACACCCCACCCGGCACTCGACGAAGGGCCGGGGAAGCCCGCCAGATGAAAGGCCCCAGCGTTACCCCGCCAACCGCCAACGACCATTGCGGGCGACCAGCGTGGTGAGCGCCTGCGGCATCAGGCCGCTGTGGTTGTCCGGCGTCATGCGGATCGGGCCGGAGAGGCCGTCCATCTGGGACGTCTCCAGCACGTCCCGGATGCCGTTGCGGTCCACCTTCCCGATCTCACCGCCGGCGCGCAGTTCGGCGTCGGCGATCAGCTGGACGGCGTCCGCGGCGAACGACGAGGACCCGTTGTAGCCACCGAAGCGGGCCGTGTAGTCCTGGAACCATTGCCGCCGCGCCGCCTTGGCCGGCGTGGTAGCGATCACGTCATCGATCACCATGGTCTGCGTGAAGATCAGGGTGGCCTTCTCCGTGGCCTTGGCCGCCGCGCCGAGGAAGAGGTCCCCGGCCGCTGCCGCGTCGAAGTAGATCGACCCACGGAAGATGGTCTGCTGGACGCTGGTGGCGGCCAGTGTCGCCTGCTCCGGCGGGGTCCAGAAGACCATCGCGTCCGGCTTGCCCGACGCGAGCTGCTGGACCTGCTGGCTGACGTCGGTGTCGGTGGTCTTGATACGTTGCTGTCGGAGCGTGATCTTGGCCTTGTCCAGCTCGCTCTTGAGCGCGGTCGCGCCCTCCTGGCCGTAGTCGTCGTCGCTGACCAGCATCCCCACCTTACGGATGTTGTTGCGGCGCAGTTCGGTGGTCAGTGCGGCGGCGCTGTCCGCGGCGTTAGGGCCGAGCTTGAACACGTAGCGCCGTTCAGCGGCTGGCGCGGCGATCGCGCCGGAAGCGGCTAGCGCAATGGTGGGAATCCGCTTCTCGTTGATGGTCCCGACAGCTCCGACAGCGCATTCGTTGCAGCCGCCCATGATGATGGCGCTGACCTTCGAATCGCTGCTGAAGTCGACGATGTTGCGAAGTGACTCGGCCGAGTCGGAACGGTTGTCCTTCACCTTCAGGTCGATCTTCCGGCCGTTCAGTGCTCCGGAGGCGTTCAACTGATCGACCTTGAGTTTGAGGGCGCGCTGGTATGTCCGGCCAACCGTGGCTGCGGCGCCGGAGAGTTCGAGATCGGCGGCGATCACGATCGGACTCGTGTCCTTCTCCGCCTCGCCAAACTGGCAGCCGGTGAGCGTGGTGGCCACTACGGCCGATGCGAGCGCCGCGATGGTCGCGGAGCGGATGGGGCTCAACTCAGTCCTCCAGGTGCGGGCGCGGGCGCTGCCCGGTCACCGCCGCTAATCCGTCCTCAGTGGAGGACGGGATCTCCTCTGCCGTACGGTGTGCGCGAAGCCTGCAAAACCTTGCCAATGGCCGGCGCTGTGGTCAAGCGCGGACCCCGGCAGCACTTTCGGGACGGCCATCCCACATGCTGGGGTAACGCAATGTTTGCAAAAGCTCACTTTGCATACACGCGTGACCACTCTGGAGTTACATGCCCTGTTCAGGGGCTTGCGGAAATGAAGGTATCAGTTGCCCGGATCACGGGATGCGCTCCGTCCGACCGTTTCCTACCTCACTGCGGCTTCCCAAACACGATCATCTCTGATGAAATCGCGGCCGTGCCGCGCGTGGTCCCCTCCGCTTACGGCATGGCTCGGCGGCTCAGGCGGGGAAGAAACGACGGAGGCGATGTCGTGAGCACCGGACCGACGACCCTGCCCGCGCTCGGCGATAGCGGTCGGCCTGCGCGCCGACGCATGCCGAGACTGCGTGACGCCCGGATCCGGTCCAAGTTGGCGTTGATTCTGGTCGTCCCGGTGGCGGCGGTGATCGCGCTGGCCACGGTCCGGCTGATCTCCGTCGGCGAGGGCGCGTTCGACGCCACGCGGGCCCGGTCACTGACGGCCCTCTCCGTCGACGTCACCGCCCTCACCCAGGACCTCCAGTCCGAACGGATGGCAGCGGCCGCCTACCTCGCCGCTCCGCAGCAGCCGGCCGACGCGTACAACCTGCGGGTCCGCCAGACACAGCAGCGTGTGGACGAGTACCGCGCCGAGCGGGGCCGGATCGGCGACGTGCCGGCAGCCCTGCGAGACCGGCTGGCCGCCATCGACGACCACCTGGCCACCCTGGACAGCACCCGTCAGGAGGTGCTGGACCGCCGGCAGATGGCGGTCGCCGAGGCAGTGCTCCGCTACGGAGTCATCCTCACCGACCTGGTCTCCTACGGTGACGGCCTGGCCCAGCTGCCCGGCGACGAGAGCCTGGCGGACAGCCGCCGCGCGGTCGCCGCCTTCGCCCGCGCCAAGGCTTCCGTCGCCGAGGAAGAGGCAGTCGCCTTCACCGCGCTGACGGCCGGCCAGCTCGACTCGGAGCAGTTCTCCTCCTTCGTGGCAACGTTGACCGGTCAGCAGGAGGCCCTGGTCGCCTTCTCGCTGGCCGCCGACCCGGTGCAGCGCGCCCTGGTCGACAGCACCGTCTCCGGCGACGCGGTCGGCCTGGCCGACCGGGTGGCCACCGACATCACCCGCTCGGTCGGACAGCGCCCGCTGGTCACCGCGCAGGACGCCACCGCGGCGATCGGCGCCGTGAACGACCTGATGCGCTGGGCCGAGATCCAACTGCAGGACCGACTGCTCCAGCAGGCCGACCAGGCCCGCTCGGACGTCATCCGGCAGGCAGTTGTCGAGTCGATCCTGGTGCTGCTGACCCTGATCATCGCCGTGTCGCTGGCAGTGGTGCTGGCCCGCTCGCTCAACCACTCGCTGCGCCGACTGCGCGAGGGCGCTCTCTCGGTGGCCAACCACGACCTGCCCGACGCCGTGCAGCGGCTGCAGAACATGGGCAGCGTGGGTGACGGCGGGGTGGACGAGATCGTCCGCCAGGTCCGGGACCCCATCCAGCTCAACACCCGCGACGAGGTCGGTCAGGTGGCGCTGGCCTTCAACGTCGTACACCGGGAGGCGGTGCGGGTCGCCGCCGAGCAGGCGGCACTGCGTACCAGTGTCTCTGCGATGTTCCTCAACCTGGCCCGCCGTAGTCAGACCCTGGTCGACCGGATGATCGGCGAGCTGGACGCGATCGAGCGCGGCGAGGAGGACCCGAAGCGGCTCGCGCAGCTCTTCGAACTCGACCACCTGGCCACTCGAATGCGCCGCAACGACGAGAACCTGCTGGTCCTGGCCGGCGCCGACTCCGCCGCACCGCGTCACGACAACGCGCTGGTCGTGGACGTGCTGCGCGCCGCCCAGTCCGAGGTGGAGCTCTACAACCGCATCGAGTTCGGCACTGTCGACACCGACATCGAGGTGGCCGCGCACGCCGTCAACGACGTGGTACGTCTCGTCGCCGAGCTGCTCGACAACGCCACCCGGTTCTCACCGCCGAACACCACGGTGGTCGCCGACGGTCGGCGGATCCGCGACTACGTGCTGATCCAGATCGAGGACCGCGGGCTCGGCCTCACCGACGACCAGCTCGACTCGCTCAACCGGCGGCTGGCCGCCCCGCCGAGCGTGGACGTCGCCGCGTTCCGACTGATGGGTCTGGCCGTGGTGAGCCGACTCGCCTCCCGCTACGGCATCCGGGTGGAGTTGCGCCGCAACGTCGAGGGCGGCACCGTCGCTCAGGTGACGTTGCCCGCCGCCACCGTGGTGCTGCCCAGTAACCGGGGCCGCGAGCAGGTGCTCACCCGGCCGCGTCAGCCGATGGCCGTGGAGCAGGCGCCGCTCACCCCGGCCGGCCACGCCGAGCAGTTCGCCGGTGCCGCGACGACGGCGGCGACGTTGCCCGACCAGTGGCGGACCAGTCCGCCGGCACCCACCCAGTGGCAGTCGCCGCTGGACTCGCGGGACACCACCCCGGCCGTGCAGGCGGGTGGCTACACCGGCCCGCGCTCGACGATGCCACCGGC
This sequence comes from Micromonospora sp. NPDC048843, assembly GCF_040649965.1. Lineage (NCBI taxonomy): Bacteria > Bacillati > Actinomycetota > Actinomycetes > Micromonosporales > Micromonosporaceae > Micromonospora > Micromonospora sp. NPDC048843. The sequence continues at coordinate 40,983 of NZ_JBEZGJ010000041.1, read as the reverse complement.
CGCCCCCGCCCCCGCCCCGGCACCCGCCGCCCCGCTCCCGCCGGCCCGGCCTGCCTACAGCAACGGTGCGGGCGCCTCGCTGGGCAGCCCGACAGTGGCCTACCCGACCGTCGACCCGCTGCCCCGACGCGGCTCAACCCCGGACGCCCCGGACACCGCTGGTGGGCGCGGCACCCAGGGCCTCCCGGTCGGACCGGTCGCCGGGCCGGGCGCGGTGGCACCGCCGGCCGTTCCGCCGGTGCCCGCCGCACCGGTCAGCACCCGGCCCGACTTCCCGGCCGAGGCTCCGATCTTCCGGGAGATGGAAGCGGTCTGGTTCCGGTCGCACGGCGACGACGCCACCGCGATCTTCACCCGGCCCAACTTCGACGAGCCGCCCGCGCCCGCCACCACCGCAGCGGCCGACGCCGGCCTGCGCACCGGCAACGGCGGCCAGCCGAGCGCCGGGTCCGTGCCGGCCGCGTCGCCGGCCCGACCGAAACTGCCGACCCGTACCCCGGGCAGCTCCGGCACCGACGGCACTGCCACTCCGGGCGCCGACGGACTCGGTGCCACCATGGACGGTTTCGGGGCACGGCCGTCGGCGCCGCCGACGTACGCCCCGCCTCCGGCCGCCCGGACGGCTCCGGCCGCAGCACCCGCCCCCGACCCGGCGGCCTGGCGTACGGCGGCGGACGAAGGCTGGTCCCGGGCCAGCCGGGCTGCCGAGCCGGCTCCCGCCGGGACCACCCGCTCCGGGTTGCCCAAGCGGGTGCCGCAGCAACAGCTCGTGCCGGGTGGCATCGAGCCGAAGAGCGGCCGGGACCGCAGCCGGCGGACCCCGGATGAAGTACGTGGTCTGCTGTCGGCCTACCACCGCGGTGTGCAGCGCGGTCGGACGGCCGGAACGGACCTGAACAGCACCTCGACCAAGGAGAGCCGATGAACAGGCCAGCTGCCATGCAGGACATGGGTTGGCTGCTCACCAACTTCGCCGACAGCGTGGCGGGCATCGCCCACGTGGTGGCGGTGTCCGCAGACGGGCTGCTGCTCGCGTCCTCCCGGGATCTGCCGGGGGACCGGGCGGACCAGCTCGCCGCGATCACCTCCGGGGTGGTGAGCCTGACCGAGGGCGCGGCCCGGATGTTCAGCGCGGGCGGGGTGTTGCAGACAGTCATCGAGATGGACAGCGGGTATCTCTTCCTGATGTCGATCAGCGACGGCTCCTCGATGGCCGTGCTGGCCGCGCGCAGCTGCGACGTGGGCCAGGTGGGCTACGAGATGGCGCTGCTGGTCGAGCGGGTGGGTGCCGCGCTGGTGCCGCTGCCGCGCGACGCGGTGCGCTCTTAGCACCGGAAGACGGCGCTCATTCCGAGCGCCGGACCAGGGACGAGAGGCGGCACAGTCCGGCTCAGCAGAGGACGAGGAGGTGATCGGGAATGGACCAACGACGCGCTGACCCGCGTGGCGCGCTGGTGCGTCCGTACGCGGTCACCCGTGGTCGTACCGAGCCCCGGCAGGACATCGCTCTCGAGGCCGTCCTGACCGCCTCTCCCACCCAGGTCGCCGAGTCCCGCTTCGCCGGGCACGACAAGCACCGAATCGCCACGGTCTGTGAGGGCCGAGCACAGTCGCTGGCGGAGATCGCCGCGTATACCCGGATGCCGCTGGGCGTCGCCCGGGTGTTGGTCGCCGACATGGTGGCCGAGAGCCTGCTGACGTTACACACTGCTGCTCCCGCCGAGGGGTTCGAGGAGCGGATGGAACTGCTTGGAAGGGTGCTAAGTGGACTTCGCAGGCTATGACCCCGCAGGGGGGCGGCCGGGCCGGGGAATCGTCTCCGCGAAGATCGTCGTCGCGGGCGGCTTCGGCGTCGGTAAGACGACACTGGTCGGGGCGATCTCCGAGATCACACCGCTGACCACCGAGGCGTTGATGACCGCGGCGGGTGTCGGCATCGACGATCCGTCCAAGGTGCCGGGCAAGGAGACCACCACGGTCGCCATGGACTTCGGCCGGATCACCATGGCTCAGGACCTGATCCTGTACCTCTTCGGTACACCGGGTCAGACTCGGTTCTGGTTCATGTGGGACGAGATCATCCGTGGGGCGGTGGGCGCCGCCGTGCTGGTGGACACCCGCCGGATCACCGACGCCTTCGCCCCGCTGGACTACTTCGAGAACCGCAACCTGCCGTACGTGGTGGCGCTGAACAAGTTCGACGGCGCACCGCAGTACGAGGCCGAGGAGGTCCGCGAGGCGCTGGCCATCTCGCCGCAGGTGCCGCTGGTGATGACCGACGCCCGGCAACGGGACTCGGTCAAGCAGGTGCTGGTGACAGTTGTCGAGCACGCCATGCTCCGGCTCCAGTCCGAGCACGGGCGGGGCTTCCCGACGCCGGTCGGCTGAAACGTCGCGTCACGGCCGGCTCGCGACGGCCGGCCGTGACGCGTTCAGTCGACCCGGAGCCGATAGCCGCGCTTCACAACGGTCTGCACCACGCGGGGCGCGCGCAGGCCGGCCCGTAGCCGGGCGACTGCCATCTCCACTGCGTGCTCGTCCGCGCCCCGGGGCAGCGTCCTCAGCAACGCCGTGCGGGACAGCACCCGACCCGGGGTCTGGGCCAGCGCCCGCAGCACCGCCATCGGCGCGGGCGCGAGTGGCCGCAATTCGCCGTCGATCACCGCGGCGTGCCCGCGCAACGTGAGCAGGTGCCCGCCGGCCTTGAACGTCACGGTCCGGCGGGGCAGCTCGTCGACGATGGTCCGCACCAGCGCGCCCAACCGGGCCCGACCGGGCGCGCTCACCGGCACCCCGTGCCGCAACAGCGGCTCGGCGGTCACCGCCCCGACGCAGCTGGCCAGCACGTCGCTGCGCAACGCGGACAGCACCGCGTCGGTGCGGTCGCCAGCGGCCCGTAGCAACGCCTCGGCAGCCGGTGCCGAGGTGAACGTCACCGCGTCCACCAGCCGACCGGCGATCAGGTCGATCAGCCGGTGCAGCGGCGCCGGATCGGTCGGCGGCGCCCAGCGGTAGACCGGCACCTCGATGACAGTGGCGCCCGCCGCCTCCAGCGCGAGCGTGCACTCGGGCTGCCGCTCGCCGTGCAACTGCATGGCGATGACCTGCCCGGCCACGCCGCGCCGGCGCAGGTGGTCGACCACCTCGTCGCAGCTCTCCGAGGCGGGCGACCACTGGTCGTGTAGCCCGGCCGCCCGGATCGCGCCGCGTGCCTTCGGGCCGCGCGCCACCACGTACGAGCTGGCCAGCACGGAGCGCAGCGGCTCGGCCAGCCCCCAGCCCTCGGCCGCCTCCAACCAGCCGCGCATGCCGATGCCGGTGTTGGCCATCAGGATGTCCGGCGGCTGGTCGAGGCAGGCGCGGGTCGCCTCGCGCAGCTCGGTGTCGTCGGACAGCGGCACGATCCGCAGCGCCGGGGCGAGCACCACCCGGGCGCCCCGTCGTTCGAGCAGCGCGGCCAACTCGTCGCGCCGCCGGTCGGCGGTCACCCCGATGGTGAAGCCCGCCAGTTCTTCCCGCATCAACCCTCCTGTCGCAGCCGCACCTCGACCAGCCCGTTGCGGCAACGTGCGTCGTGGCGGGCCACAGCCACCTCGGGCAGGTCGAGGCAGTGCCCGCTGCGCAGGTCGTACACCTGCTTGTGCAGCGGTGACGCGACAGTCGGTACTCCGCCACGGCTGCCGACGATGCCCCGGGACAGCACGTACGCCCCGGAGACCGGGTCGCGGTTGTCGATCGCGAACAGCTCGTCGGCGGTCCGGAAGAGCGCGATCTGCACCCCGTCGACCAGGGCGGCGACGCCCCGGTCCGGTTCCAACCGGTCGAGCAGGCAGACGGTGGTCCAGGTCAGCGCGAGGGTCTGAGTCATCGCCGTACCTCCGGTAGGCCGAGGGTGACCGGTTGCCGACGGTGACCGTTCGTCGGCTCGGATCCGGTCGGGGACTGGTCGCGTACGGGGACCGGCTGGCCGCGTTCCCGGGTGAAGGTGATCGACGGGTCCGGCACGTCGGGAGCGTTGACGAAGGAGGTGTAGCGGCGCAGCCGATCCGGGTCGTCCAGGACGTCGCGCCACTCGTCGGAGTACGACGACACGTGCTGGGCCATGGCCGCGTCGAGGTCGTCACAGAGCCCCAACGAGTCGTCCACGATCACCGAGCGCAGGCGGTCCAGGCCACCGTCCATCGCTTCGATCCAGCCGGCAGTGCGTTGCAGCCGGTCGGCGGTGCGGATGTAATACATTAAGAATCTGTCGATTAGTCGAATCAGAGTTTCTGTCGACAAATCAGTGGCGAACAGGTCGGCGTGCCGGGGCCGGAAACCACCGTTGCCGCCGACGTAGAGATTCCAGCCGGTCTCGGTGGCGATGATGCCGAAGTCCTTGCTGCGCGCCTCCGCGCACTCCCGCGCGCATCCGGAGACCGCCGACTTGAGCTTGTGCGGAGCACGCAACCCGCGATAGCGCAGCTCCAGCGCGACGGCCAGCCCCACCGAGTCCTGCACCCCGTACCGGCACCAGGTCTCGCCCACGCACGACTTCACAGTGCGCAGCGCCTTGCCGTACGCGTGCCCGGACTCGAAGCCGGCGTCGACCAGCCGCCGCCAGATCTGCGGAAGCTGCTCCACCCGCGCCCCGAACAGGTCGATGCGCTGCCCACCGGTGATCTTCGTGTAGAGCTGGAAGTCCCGGGCGACCTCGCCGATCACGATCAGCTTCTCCGGGGTGATCTCGCCGCCCGGGATCCGGGGCACCACCGAGTAGCTGCCGTCGCGTTGCAGGTTGGCCAGGAAGTGGTCGTTGGTGTCCTGCAACGACGCCTGCTCACCGTCGAGCACGTGCCCGCTGCCCAGCGAGGCGAGAATCGACGCGACCACCGGCTTGCAGATGTCGCAGCCACGGCCCCGACCGTGCTCGGCGACCAGCCGGGAGAAGGTGCGGATGCCGCGGACACGGACGATCTCGAACAGCTCCCGCCTGCTGACGTCGAAGTGCTCGCAGAGCGCGCTGGACTGCGCCACCCCGGCCGCGTCCAGGAGCTGCTTCAGCATCGGCACGCAGGAGCCGCAGCTCGTGCCGGCCCGGGTGCACGCCTTCAACGCCGGCACGTCGGCGCAACCGTCGGCGATGGCGGCGTCCACGTCGCCCCGGGTCACCGCGTTGCAGGAGCAGACCTGAGCGGCGGCGGGCAGCGCCCCGGCGTCCGCGCCGCCGCCGTCGGGGGCGAGCAGCGCCAGCGGCGCGGCCGGCAGCGGGCCGCCCACACTGGCCCGCAACGTCGGGTACGCGCTGGCGTCACCCACCAGCACCCCGCCGAGCAGGGTGTGCGCGTCGTCGGAGAGAACCAGCTTCGCGTAGACGCGGGTGGCCGGGTCGGTGAACGTGACGTCCAGGCAGCCCTCGGTCGTGCCGTGGGCGTCGCCGAACGAGGCCACGTCGACGCCGAGCAGCTTGAGTTTGGTGGCGGTGTCCGCGCCCGGGAAGGTCGCCGCGCCGCCGACCAGCCGGTCGGCCACCACCTCGGCCGTCGCGTACCCCGGCGCGACCAGACCGTGACAGGTGCCGTCGACCGCCGCGCACTCTCCGACGGCCCAGATCCGCTCGTCGGCGGTGCGGCAGGTCGCGTCGACGAGCACCCCGCCGCGCGGGCCCAGCGGCAGACCGGCGTCCCGGGCCAACTGGTCCCGGGGCCGGATGCCGGCGGCCACCACCACCAGCTCGGCGTCGAGGGCGGTGCCGTCGGAGAGTTCCAGGGCCGCGACGCCGCCGTCCGGGCCCTGACGGATCGCTGTGGTCGCCACCCCGAGATGGGTCCGTACGCCCAACTCGTCGACGTAGCGGCGGAGCATCGCGCCGCCGGCCTGGTCCACCTGCACCGGCATCAGCCGGGGCGCGAACTCGACCACGTCGGTGCTCAGGCCGAGCAGTCGCAGGGCATTGGCGGCCTCCAGACCGAGCAGCCCACCACCGATCACCGCGCCGACCCGCCGGCCCCGCGCGTACGCCCGGATCGCCGCCAGGTCGTCCAGGGTCCGGTACACGAAGACCCCGGGCAGCTCCGTGCCGGCCACCGGTGGCACGAACGCGTACGACCCGGTGGCGAGCACCAGCGCGTCGTAGCGGTATTCGCCGACGGCGGTGGTAACCACCTGTCGGTCCCGGTCGACGGCGGTTGCCGGCTCGCCGAGTCGCAGCCGCACCCCGTCGTGCGGGGTGTGCAGGTTGAGTTCGCTCTCACCGACCCCGTCGAAGTACGCCGAGAGCCGCACCCTGTCGTACGCCGGGCGCACCTCCTCGGCCAGCACCGTCACCCGCCAGGTGCCCTGTGGGTCACGGGCGCGCAGCGCGTCCACGAAACGCTGCCCGACCATGCCGTTGCCGATGACGACCAGTTCGCCGCCGCTCATCGCGTCACCTCCACCGATTCCGCCTGGCTCAGCCAGTCGACGATGCCGCTCACCGCGTCCCGGCATCCGCCGCACCCGGTGCCGGCCCGCGTCGCGGCCACCACCGCATCGACAGTCCGGGCGCCGGAGCGCCAGCTTCTGACCAGTGCGCCCTTGCTCACCGTGTTGCACTGACAGACCGTGGCCGCGTCCGGCATCAGCGCCGGTGAGGCGGCCGGGGTAGCGCCGGCCGCGCCGAGTGCCCTGCCGAGCAGCAGCGCCCGGCGGTCACTCGGCACCGGCTGACCACGGTCGAAGAGTTGAATCACAGTGCCGACGGCCGGGTTGTCGCCGAGCAGGATCGCGCCGATCAGCCGCTCGTCCCGGATCCGCAGCCGGGCGTAGGTGCCCCGGGTCGGGTCGGCGAAGGTCAACTCCTCGTCCGGCCCGCCACTGGCCGCGTCACCCATCGAGGCCAGGTCGATCCCGGCGGCCTTCAGCCGGGTCACCACCGGGCGGGGCCGGTAGCGGGCCAGGGGGTCCGTCCCGGTCAGCACGTCAGCGAGCACCTGGGCCTGGGCCCAGGCGGGCGCGACCAGCCCGGTGAGCACGCCGTCGTGCTCGGCGCAGTCGCCGATCGCCGAGATGGACCGGTCGCTGGTGCGCAGCCGGTCGTCCACCACCACGCCGCGCCGCACGGTCAGGCCGGCGGCCTGCGCGAGGGCGGTGTCCGGGCGTACGCCGCAGGAGAGCACCAGCAGGTCGGCGCGGAGCGACCGGCCGTCGGCCAGGTCGAGGCGGACACCGCTGGCGTCCGCTGCCACGCCTGTCGCCGACACCCCCAGTTGGACGCTGACGCCGAAACCGGCGAGCGTGCCCGCGAGCACCGCGCCGGCGGTCGGGTCCAGTTGCCGTTCCATCAGGTGCTCTCTCGGGTGCACCACAGTGGTGGTCAGCCCCCGGGTGGCCAGCCCTCGGGCGGCTTCCAGGCCGAGCAACCCGCCGCCGAGCACCAGCGCGCTGCGGGCGCCGTCCGCCGCGGCGAGGATCCGCCGGCAGTCGTCCAGGGTCCGGAAGGGGACCACCCGCTCCGGCAGGTTCGCCGGGTCGAGGCCGGGCAGTGGTGGCACCACCGCACGGGCGCCGGTGGCGAGCACCAGATGGTCGTACCCGATCCGCTCGCCGTCGTCGGTGCGGACCTCCCGGGCGGACCTGTCGACGGCCGTCACCGGTACGCCGCTGCGCAGGTCGACGCCGTGCCCGGCGGCTTCGGTCAGCTCCACGTCCGGCTCGTCGATCCGGCCGGCAAGCAGGGTGGAGAGCAGGATCCGGTTGTACGCGCGATGCGGCTCGGCCCCGAGCACAGTGACCTTCCGGTCTCCCTCCCGGGCGTGCAGCTCAGCGGCGAGGCGCGCGCCCGCCATCCCGTTGCCGACGATGACCACCCGGGCGGTCATGCCTTCTCCACCCGTACCGCGCAGATCTTGAACTCGGGCATCCCGGAGATCGGGTCGACCGCGTCGTTCGTCACCGAGTTGGCGCGTCCCGCCCCCGCGTAGTGGAACGGGGCGAACACGGTGTCGGGTCGGATCCCGGCGCTGAGGCGGGCCGGAGCGGAGAACTCACCTCGGCGCGAGGTGACCCGCACCGGGTCGCCGTCGTCGATGTCCAGCCGGGCGGCCAGGTCGGGGTGCAGTTCGACGAACGCCTCCGGGGCGGCGCGCCGCAGCGCGGCCACCCGTCGGGTCTGGGTGCCCGACTGGTACTGCGCCAGCACCCGACCGGTCGTGAAATGCAGCGGGTACGTGGCGCAGACCTCCTCGGCGGCCGGCCGATGGTCGACGCTGTGGAAGCGCGCCCGGCCGTCCGGTGTGGCGAACCGGTCAGCGAAGAGTCGGGGCGTGTCCGGCCCGTCCTCGGTCGGGCAGGGCCAGTAGACCCCGTCGTCGGCGTCGATCCGGTCCCAGCTGATGCCGGCGTAGTCGGCGGCCCCACCGGCGGAGGCGCGGCGCAGCTCGGCGAAGACGGCGGCCGGGTCGGCCGGGAACCGAGCCGCCGCGACGGCGGCCGGTCGCACACTGGCCGGGTCGGCGTCGGCCGGGTTGGCGTCCGGCGATTCCGCCTCGGCCAGCCGTGTCGCCAGGTCGGAGATGATGGCGAGGTCGGTCCGGACGCCCGGCGGGGGCGGTCGTAGCGCGCGTCGGCGCAGCACCCGACCTTCCAGGTTGGTCATGGTGCCGTCCTCCTCGGCCCACTGCGCGGTCGGCAGCACGATGTCGGCCAGCGCGGCCGTCTCGGAGAGCAGGAGGTCCGCGACGACCAGCAGGTCGAGGTCGCGCAGTCGGCCCTCGATCCGGGCCGCCCGGGGTGCCGAGACCACCGGGTTCGACCCGAACACCAGCAACGCGCGCGGGCCACCCGGGGTGCCGAGCGAGTCGAGCAGCTTGTAGGCGGGGACTCCCGGGCCGGGCAGTTCGTCGGCCGGCACGCCCCAGACCCCTGCCACGTGCTCCCGGGCCGCCGGGTCGTCGATCCGCCGGTAGCCGGGCAACTGGTCGGCCTTCTGCCCGTGCTCCCGCCCGCCCTGGCCGTTGCCCTGGCCGGTGAGGCAGCCGTACCCCGAACCGTCGCGGCCGGGCAGACCGAGGGCCAGAGCGAGATTGACGTACGCGGTGACGGTGTCCACCCCCTTGGCGTGCTGCTCGGCGCCGCGCGCGGTCAGGATGATCACGCGACCACCGGTGCCCAGCGCTCGGGCGGTCGCCTCCAGGTCGGCCACCGGCACGCCGGAGAGCTGTTCCGCGCGGGCCGGCCACCAGGCGGCGACGCCTCGGCGGACCGCGTCGAATCCGGTGGTGCGGTCAGCCACGTAGGCCCGGTCGACCCAACCCTCGGTGAGGGCGATGTGCAGCAGCGCGTTTGCCACCGCGAGGTCGGTGCCGGGCAGCGGTTGCAGGTGCAGGTCGGCCTGGCGGGCGGTGGCGGTGACCCGGGGGTCGATGACGATCAGTTTCCCGCCGCCCCGGCGCTGCTCGGTGAGCCAGCGCACCAGCGGCGGCATGGTCTCCGCCGGGTTCGCCCCGACCAGCAGCAGGGTGTCGGCCCGGCCCAGGTCGGCGAGGGGGAACGGCAGCCCACGGTCGATGCCGAAGGCGCGCATCCCGGCGGCTGCCGCCGAGGACATGCAGAACCGTCCGTTGTAGTCGATGTGCCTGGTACGCAGCCCGATCCGGGCGAACTTCCCCAACGCGTACGCCTTCTCGTTGGTCAGGCCACCACCGCCGAAGACGGCGACCGCGTCCCGGCCGGCGTCGCCCTGAACGGCGCGGATGCCGGCGACCACCCGGTCGAGCGCGGTGTCCCAGCTCGCCGGGTGCAGTTCACCGGTGGCCGGGTCGCGCACCAGCGGAGTGGTCAGCCGTTCCGGGTGGTCGAGCAGTTCGGCAGCGGTCCAACCCTTCTGGCAGAGCCCGCCCCGGTTGGTGGGGAACTGGCGCGGGTGGACCGTCACACCGGCGTCGTCCGCGCGCAGCGTCATCCCGCACTGCAGTGCGCAGTACGGGCAGTGCGTCGCCACTTCCCGGGGCGTCAGCCTCGGCGGAGTCGCCGACCGTGCACCGTCTGTCATGTCGGGAAAGCGTGCCGCCGAGCGGTTTCCGGTCCGGGTCCCTTCTGTTTCGGTCCTGTCAAGTGGGGCTCACACCGCACAGGAGCAGCGGGTGTGACGGGTGGGTGACGGCGGCCGCCTCGGACGGACGCCCGCCCAGCGCGGCCATAGCGGACCTCATCCCGCGGGGAGCGGTCAGAGCAGGTCAGCGCAGGTCGGCGTGGTGTGAGGGCGGCGGGTCACCCGACTCTCACCGGACTGCGCTTGACGGGAACGCGGGTGGTTGGGAAACGGGCCGCCGGGCGGGCGTGTTCGGCCAGATCAGGCCCGCGGGCATCACGAACAGGGACCGGCGGGCGACCGCATCGCCATTCGCGGCCAGCTCGTGACCGTCAATGCACAGCCACCCGCCGTACGTCGGCCAGTCGAGAACGCGAATCACGTGGACGAAGATCGGGCGCAGGAACTGCACACTCGCGGGGCGGGTCAGGTGCAAGACGTCGCCCGTGTGCGGCTTTCGCGGTGTGGGCTTCGGCTCGGGTCTCCGATCGGACGGCTGGTCCGTCAGTGCTCGTCAGTCGAGATCTTGGACAGTTTCCGTTCTGACGTAACGGAAACTGTCCAAGATCTGAGCAGGTCGAAGGCGGCCCCGCCACGAACGCGTTAGCCGCGTTCCGTGAGATCTACCGGCCGCGCCGTCTGATCCCCCGGGAAGCACCCCCCGAAGCCTCTCCCCCCGCGCTTCCCGCGCACCGCCCTCTCCTGCGGCGATCTTGCATTTTCTGTGGCGGCATAAAGGATGAGTGCGACGAAACGACGACCGGAAGTGCAAGATCGGCGGCGGTCTCGATGACCACTGGCCCTTGAGTCGCACCGGGGGGCTTTGGAGCTGAATCTTTGACGACATCAGCGCTGTTCGCTGGCTTATAATGTGGGAAAGTTTTCTCAATAAGTGGGAGGCTGCGATGAGTGTGACGGACGTTTTCGACGCGGTTGCCGGCACCTACGACGAGGCGCGCAGGCGGCTGATCCCGTGCTTCGACGCCTTCTACGGCACCGCCGTCCAGGTGGCAGCGCCGCCGTTGCGGGCCGCGCTCGCTGCCGGGCGTACCCCGGAGGTGTTGGATCTGGGCGCCGGCACCGGCCTGCTCTCGCTGCTTCTGTCCGCCGCGGTGCCCGGAGTCCGGCTGACCCTGGTGGACGGAGCGCCGGCGATGCTCGCCCGCGCCACCGACCAGTTGGACGCGCGGTCCGTGCCGCACCGGACGGTCCACGCCGATCTCGCCGACGAACTGCCGCCGGGCCGGTACGACGCGGTGGTCAGCGCGCTGGCGATCCACCACCTGGACGACGCCGGCAAGCGCGCGCTCTACCGGCGGGCCGCCGCCGCGCTGGTACCGGGCGGGGTGTTCGTCAACGCCGAGCAGGTCGCCGGCCCGACCCCGGAGCTGGACCGGCGCTACGACGAGGTGTGGCTGGAGCGGATCACCGAACTGGGCGCGTCCCCCGACGAGATCGCGGCTTCCCAGGAGCGGATGCGCCACGACCGCCCGGCCACGGTGGCCGACCAGTGCCGGTGGCTCGCCGAGGCGGGCCTTGCCGACGTCGACTGCTACTTCAAGGAGTGGCGCTTCGCGGTGTTCGGCGGCCGGGCCGGGTAGGCCCGACGGAATGTGCGTTTCGCCGCCCGGGGGCGAGCCGCCGAGCGGAGGGATGACTGTTGGTCACACCGCTGGGTAATCTGCTCGGCATGACTGCCAAGGTGACTCTCTCGTTCACGGACGAGACGATCGAGGAGGCGCGGCGGTTCGCCAAGCGTGAGGGGCTGTCGCTCTCCGCGTGGATGGACCAGGCCGCCCGGGAGAAGGCGCTGCGCGAGGTCTTCACCGCCCACGCCGCCGCCGTGGGCCGCGCCAGCCTGGATCTTGAGTCTGCCGCGCTCGCCGACGCCCGCGAGGTGGGCATGGTCAACGACCTGTTCTCCGGCGGACGGCCGCGTGCTGCGTAGGGGTGAGATCTGGCGCATCGAGGGCGCCCGAGAACGCCTCGGCCTCGTGATCAGCTCGGACGTCTACAACTCCACCGACGTGCCCATCGTGATAGTGGTCGAGGTGGTCGAGGAGTCGCTCCTGCGGGACTCGCCGCTCGCCGTGTCGATGGGCCGGTACGTGGTGATGCCCGACCGGATCTCCTCGCCCATGAAGAAGTGGTTCACCGCGTGCGTGGACGTCGCCGACACCGACACCATGCTCCGGGTGGGCCGCGCGCTGCGCATCCTCCAGCAGCTCTGATCGCGCGCGAAGGCAGCTCCGATCGCGCCGCCCCGGTGGCGTGCTCACCATCGCCGCCGGCCCGTGGTGCGGCAGCCGTTTCCGGCCCGACCCGCGACGGGCACTGCCAGGTAACCGGGTGTTCCTAGCGTTTCCCCTCGTCACATCGACGAGGAGGAGCCGCCGTGAGCACGCTCACCAGCACCGTAGTCACCGCCGAGCCGCCTGCCGTCACCGGTCGCCGGCAACCGCTGCGCGACTGGCGCCCCGAGGACCCGGACTTCTGGCAGGCCACCGGCGCGCCGATCGCCCGACGCAACCTCTGGGTCTCGATCTTCGCGGAGCACGTCGGTTTCTCGGTGTGGAGTCTCTGGTCGGTCACAGTGCTCTTCCTCGGCCCCGCGTACGGCATCGATCCGGCCGGGAAGTTCCTGCTCACCGCCGTGCCGGCCGCCCTGGGCGCGGTGCTGCGGCTGCCGTACACGCTGGCGGTGGCCCGCTTCGGTGGACGACGCTGGACGATCATCAGCGCGCTGCTGTTGCTGGTGCCCGCGGTCCCGATGACGGTACTGCTGGAACCCGGGGTGTCCTACACCACCCTGATGGTGCTCGCCTGCCTCACCGGGGTCGGCGGCGGCAACTTCGCCTCCTCGATGGCGAACATCAACCTGTTCTACCCACAGCGGCTCAAGGGACGGGCGCTCGGGCTCAACGCCGGTGGCGGCAATCTGGGCGTACCGGCCGTGCAGCTTGTCGGCCTGGCGGTCCTCGCCACCGCGGGTGCCGCGTACCCCCGGTTGGTGCCGGCGGTCTACCTGCCGCTGATCGTGTTGGCCGCGCTGGCCGCGGCCCGCTGGTTGGACACCGTGCCGGGGGCGCGCAACGAGCCGGGCGCGTTGCGGGAGGCGGCCCGCGATCCGCACACCTGGGTGATGTCGCTGCTCTACATCGGCACCTTCGGCTCGTTCATCGGCTTCGGTTTCGCCTTCGGCCAGGTGCTCCAGCTCCAGTTCGCCGAGCGGTTCCCCACCCCCGTCGACGCCGCCTGGTTGACCTTCCTGGGTCCGCTGGTCGGCTCGCTGATCCGGCCCCTGGGCGGGCACCTCGCCGACCGGCTGGGCGGGGCACGGGTGACCTTCTGGAACTTCGTGGCGATGGCGGCCGGCGCGAGCACGGTGCTGTACGCGGCCCGGGAGCGCTCGTTCGGGCTCTACCTCGCGGGGTTCCTCGCCCTCTTCGTCTTCTCCGGCGTCGGAAACGGCTCCACGTACAAGATGATCCCGGCGATCTTCCGAGCCCGGTCGGCGGACGCGGTGGCCACCGGTCAGCGTGATCCGGAGGCCGCCGCGCGGTGGGCGCGACGGATGACCGGCGCGTTGATCGGCATCGCCGGTGCGATCGGCGCCTTCGGCGGGGTGCTGGTCAACATCGCCTTCCGCCAGTCGTTCCTCAGCTCGGGCAACGCCGACGCCGCCTACCTGGCGTTCATCGGCTGGTACGCGTTGTGTTTCGCGGTCACCTGGGTGGTCTACCGCCGTCCGAGGGCCGGTCGACTCGCCAACGTGTGAGCTGAGACACCCTCGGCGCGTCGCCGCGCGGGACCCCACCCCCGTTTTGACCTGCGGACGGGGCGCCGGGTATCGTTGCCTGCTGTTGTACGACATCCAGAGGCGTGCCCCTTCAGGTACGCTTGGTCGTTCGTGCGCGCTGGTCCGGCCTGCTAGATCTGGTCACCTCGGCGCGCGACCCCAGACCGACGACGAGACAAGGTAGACCTGTGCGTACGTACAGCCCGAAGCCGGGTGAGATCGAGCGTCAGTGGCACGTCATCGACGCCTCTGATGTCGTGCTGGGCCGCCTGGCCACCCACGCCGCCACGTTGCTGCGTGGTAAGCACAAGCCGACTTTCGCGCCGCACGTCGACACGGGCGACTTTGTCGTCATCGTGAACGCGGGCAAGGTTGCGTTGACCGGCAACAAGCGCCAGACCAAGGTCGCTTACCGCCACTCCGGTTACCCGGGTGGTCTGAAGCAGATCGGTTACGACGAGCTGCTGACCAAGCGTCCCGAGCGGGCCATCGAGCTGGCTGTGAAGGGGATGCTCCCGCACAACAAGCTCGGCCGTCAGCTCATCAAGAAGCTGAAGGTCTACGCCGGTGCCGAGCACCCGCACCTCGCGCAGCAGCCGGTGCCGTTCGAGATCAAGCAGATCGCGCAGTGAGCGCGGGCGAAGGAAGCAGCATGACCGACATCATCGAGACCGAGGTCGCCCCGGAAGCCACGGAGGCCCCCGAGGCCACCGAGGCGCCGGCGCCCGTTGCCCGCGCGCCTCGTGGTGACCGGCCGATCCAGACCGTGGGCCGCCGCAAGGAGGCCATTGTCCGGGTTCGCCTCGTCCCGGGCACCGGCAAGATCACCTGCAACGGCCAGGACCTCGAGGCGTACTTCCCGAGCAAGGTGCACCAGCAGCTCATCAAGGACCCGCTGGTCACCGCCGAGAAGCCCGAGCAGTTCGACGTCATCGCCAACCTGCGTGGCGGCGGCACCACCGGCCAGGCCGGTGCGCTCCGGCTGGGCATCGCCCGTGCGCTGATCATCAACGAGCCGGACGACCGCCCGGCCCTGAAGAAGGCCGGCTTCCTCACCCGTGACGCCCGGGTCAAGGAGAGCAAGAAGTACGGCCTCAAGAAGGCCCGTAAGGCTCCTCAGTACTCGAAGCGCTGATCTTTTCCAGCGCGTTGTACTTCTGACGGACGGCCGGTCCGCCTCCCCCTCGGGGAGGCGGGTCGGCCGTTCCGCTTTCTCCTCACTGGCAGTGCTCTTTCGGAGGTTGGCGGGTATGGGTCGGTTGTTCGGCACGGACGGCGTACGCGGGCGGGCAAACGCGGATCTCACCCCGGAATTGGCGCTGGCGCTCGCGGTGGCCGCCGCGCACACACTCGCCGAGACGGACCGCAGTCATCCGCCGCTCGCCGTCGTCGGTCGCGACACCCGCGCCAGCGGCGAGATGCTGGAGGCCGCCGTGGTCGCCGGGCTGACCAGTGCCGGCGCCAACGTGGTTCGGGTCGGCGTGCTGCCCACGCCGGCGGTGGCGTTCCTCACCGCGGAGGCCAAGGCCGACCTGGGTGTGATGCTCTCCGCGTCGCACAACCCGATGCCGGACAACGGCATCAAGCTCTTCGCCGCCGGTGGGCACAAGTTGCCCGACGAGATCGAGATGCAGATCGAGGCGGCCGTCGAGACGAACGCCACCACTGCCTGGGACCGGCCGATCGGTGCCGGCGTCGGCCGGGTGCACGACCTGCTCGACGGTGCCGACCACTACGTCCAGCACCTGGTGGGCACCGTTCCGCACCGGCTCGACGGGATCAAGGTAGTGGTCGACTGCGCCAACGGCGCCGCCGCCGAGGTCGCCCCCGTCGCCTACCGGGAGGCCGGCGCGGAGGTCATCGCCATCCACGCGGAGCCCGACGGGCTGAACATCAACGACGACTGTGGCTCCAACCACATCGAGGCGCTGCGCGCCGCAGTGGTCGAGCACGGCGCCCACCTGGGCATCGCCCACGACGGCGACGCCGACCGCTGCCTGGCGGTCACCGCCGACGGCGACGAGGTGGACGGCGACCAGGTCATGGCGATCCTCGCGCTGGCCATGCGGGACGCCGGCACGCTCACCCAGGACACCCTGGTGGCCACCGTGATGAGCAACCTCGGGCTTCGACTCGCGATGTCCGCGCAGGGCATCCGCCTGATCGAGACCAAGGTCGGCGACCGGTACGTGCTGGAGGAGCTGCGCGCCTCCGGGCTGGCGCTCGGCGGTGAGCAGAGCGGCCACATCGTGATGCCCGCGCACGCCACCACCGGCGACGGGGTGCTCACCGGCCTGCACCTGATGGCTCGGATGGCGGCCACCGGCCAGTCCCTCGCCGAGTTGGCCTCGGTGGTCACCAAGCTGCCCCAGGTGCTGATCAACGTGCCGGTCGGCGACCGGACCGTCGGCGCCGCCGCACCCGCAGTACGCGCCGAGGTCGAGCGGGCCGAGGCGGAGTTGGGGGAGACCGGCCGGGTGCTACTGCGCCCGTCGGGCACCGAACCGCTGGTCCGGGTGATGGTCGAAGCGGCCACCGAGGCGACCGCCCGTGAGGTCGCCGAGCGGATCGCCGAGCTGGTCCGCACCGCGAGCCCGGTCGCCTGAGACCTCCTCGGGGCGGCGTCACAACCGCAGTCGAGCCGCCCGCTCGTACGTGTCGGCGGGGTCCTCGCCGTCGGTGAGGTCGAGGTCCTCGGTGACGCGTCCGTCGGTCAGTCGGACCAGTCGGTCGCAGCGGGCAGCGATGGCCTGTTCGTGTGTGGCGAGCAGGATGGTCATGCCGTGCCGTTCACGGAGGTCGAGCAGTAGGTCGAGGATCTGCCCGCCGGTGGTGGAGTCGAGGTTGCCGGTGGGCTCGTCGGCCAGCAGCAGGCCCGGCGCCCCCATCAGGGCGCGGGCGATGGCGACCCGTTGCTGCTGGCCACCGGAGAGCTGCGCGGGCAGGGCGCGTTCGCGCCCGGCCAGGCCGACCGCGTCGAGCAACTCGCGGGCTCGGGTCGCGTGATCGGCCCGGCCCCGGCGAGGGAGGACCGGCGCGATCACGTTGTCCAGCACGGTGAGTGCGGGCAGCAGGTGGTAGCGCTGGAACACGAAGCCGACCCGTTGCCGATAGCGGGCCAGTGCGGCCCGACGCAGGTCGCTGACCACCACGTCGTCGACTGTCACTTTGCCCTCGTCGGCCTGCTCGATCGCGCCGATGAGATGCAGCAGCGTCGACTTGCCCGACCCGCTCGGCCCGGTCAACGCCACCACGGTGCCAGCCGCGACGGTCAGGGACACGTCGTCGACAGCTGTCAGCTGGTCCGCCCCGGTGCCGAATCGTCGTGTCAGGTGGTCGACCGAGATCGCGCTGCCGATCTGATCGCTCATGACTGTTACTCCTCTGCCAGAAGTCGGGCGGGTCGTAGGCGCGGCAACAGGGCGGCGGGCACCAGCGCGGCGACGGCGCTGACCAACGCGCCCGCCAGCGCGACCAGCACGGCCACCAGGAGCAGCGCGCCGGGAAGGGCGCCGATCAGCCAACCCGCGCTGGCCAGGCCGACTGCCGCGCCGGTCGTCGAACCGACGAGCCCCAGCGTCAGCCCCTCGTAGCCGACCAGCCGGCCGAGTTCGGCGTCGGTCCAGCCGATCGCCCGCAGGGTCGCCAACTCGGCGGCCCGGTCGCGGATGTTCAGGTAGAGCACGTCCGCCACCGCGGCGGCACCGAGCAGCACGGTCGCCGCGGCGGCCACGGTGTCCGCGCCGCGCACGCTCAGCGAGACCACGTCACCGAGCAGGCTGCCGACGATCGCGCCCCGGAACGCCCACGCGGCGGCGGTGACAAGCGTCAGCGCGGCCACCCCGATGGCCAGCGCGCCGGCGCCGAGGAACGTGCGCCCGGGGGTACGGGCCAGATTCACCAGCGCCAACCCGAAGAGGGTGCGTGGCCGGCGTACCCAGCCGGCGGGAGCGACGATCGGCCGGAGGGCGGCGGCCGGGTGGGTGCGCGCGGCCCGCAGCGCCGGCACCAGGCCCGCGGCCACCGCGAGCAGCAGGGCGATGGGTACGGCCAGGGCGGATCGCCGCCAGTCGACGTCGATGCCGAGTGCGATTCCGAGCGGAACCGCGAGGGTCAGCGACAGCAACCCCGCGATGAGCCCCAGCAGGGCCACCTCGCCCAGGATCAGCGCCGCGATGCGGCGGACCGGCCAACCGAGACAGGAGAGAACCGCCAGCTCGGAGCGTCGGTCCCGGACGGCGGCGCTGACCGCGTTGCCGAGGAACAGCACGCACACCACCAGCACCAGTACGAAGAGCACCAGGCTCTTACGGTCCACCGCCTGGGTGATGACCGAGGCCACACCAAGCGCGGACCAGTTCTCGGTCAGCCGCAGCATCGGCCGGCCGAACGAGCCGGCGGGCAGCTCCACTGTCTGCGGCGCCCCCGACGAGCCGAGGGTGATGTCGACGTCCAACCCGGTACGTGCCGCGATCTGCTCGGCGACCAGTCGGACCCGCTCGGCCGATCGCTCGCTGTAGCCGCCCACGTCGGCCACCCGTACCCGGACAGCGCTGATCGGAGCCTTGGCCTGTGGCCCGCCGCCACCCTCCAGGATCTTCGGCACGCTGCCGAGGTTGGTGAGGAGCAGCGGCGGCGCGGACAGGTAGCCGGCGGGATTGCCGCTGGGCGCCAGCGGTTGACCACCCAGCGCCGCCCGGCTGCGGCCGTCGGCACCCTGTGCCGTCGGCGCCTGGTAGGTCTCCAGCGGCAGTTGGCCGAGATCACTGAACCCGGCCAGCCGGTCCGGGTCGAAGACACCGACGGCCCGCCAGAAACGATTGGCGCTGTTCGCGCCCACCGGTAGCGGCAGCGCCCGTATCGATCGGGAACCGGTGTCGTCGGCGAGCCAGGGTCGGGGCAGCGGGTTGATCGCCTCCAACTTGCCGTACACCTCGGGGTTGCCGGGTGGTTGCTGGCGGGCCCGCAGGCTGCCGTCTGGTAGCGGGTCGTACTGCACCTCGGCCGACTGCACGACCGTCTGAAGTTGACCGTGGCAGCACCCGCCCAGGGAAAGCTCCTCGGTGAGCATCGCCTGGTGCCCGGCGCTGAGGTCGTGCCGACCGGACCCGGCGGGAGTCCCTCCAGGGCGGCTCAACGTCTCCTCCAAGTCGATCGCCTCCACCCCGGCGGGGCTGATCGCGAGCCGGGTGAACCTGGCCGCCAGCGACTCGTCGATGAAGGGTCGGTTGGTGACGAGGACCGGGACCTCGTGGTTGTCCCCTGAGCCCCGGCGGTTGACGGCGACAGTGTCGTCGGTGCGAACGGCTCGACCGGTGACCACTGCGTCGTCGAGTCCGACGAGTTGGTCCTCGGCCGCCGGGTCCACAGCGGCCAGGAGGAACGGCACGGTCAGGTCGTACGCCATCACCAGCCGGTCGGTGGGTGTAGCGGAGCCGTCCCGGTCGGTCGCGAGGATGTAGGAGTCGGCTTGGAACCGGCCATCGGGCAGCAGTTGGACGGCGTGCAGGGACCAGTCCTCGCGCTCGGAGTAGGTGCCCGGGTTGCCGAGCAACGCGTATCCGGGATCGCAGATGGGCAGGCTGCGCCCGTCCGGCTGTACCTCGCGGGGGGTCGGCCCGCAGGTGTCCGACCAGGAGTAGGACCGCCCATCGGAGTACGGCACCGTGTCACCGTCGATTCCCCTGTTGATCCGGGGGTAGATCAACGGCTTTGTGGTCACGTACACGTACCGGGGTTTGCCCGGTGCGCTGGAGAGACCGCGTTCGGCGTGGAAAGTCGGGTCGACCCGGATGACCTGCTGCTCCAGCGAGCGGTCGACGGCGTCGGTGAGGTCGATCGGCGTCGGCAGCAGCGTGGTGGAATAGCCGAGCATCGCGATCGGGGCCGCCACCTCGATGCCGGGGACCGCGGTCACCTGCTCGTACTGCTCGGTGGTGATGCCCCCGAAGAGCCCGGAGAGATAGTTGGGGCGGACGAGCCCGCGCTCGGCCTCCAGCGGGGTGCGGGTCCCCTTCGGGCGGACCAGGATCTCGTAGGCGACCTGGGTGTTGCGCTCGACGGTGCCGGTGACGTCCAGGTGGGAGGTGGTGGTGGCGCCGGTCAGGACCACGAAGCCGGTGGTAGCCACCAGCACGCCGACCAGCAGCGCCACCGACCGTCCCGCACGGCCGCGCAGCTGTCTCCAGATGAAGCCGAGCATCGCGCCTCCCCGTGTGCTGTCCCCCACTCTGCGCGATACATTGTGACAATGCAAGACCCGTACCGGAGGTGACATGGCGATCCAGCACGCTGTTCTCGCCCTGCTCGCTGGTGGCCCCAGCCACGGCTACCAGCTCAAGGGCGCGTTCGAAGCAGCCGTCGGCCCGCAGTGGGGGCCGCTGAACATCGGCCACCTGTACCAGATCCTCGATCGGCTCTCCCGGGACGAGCTGGTCGTCGCCGAACGGCAGCCGCAGCCGATCAAGCCGGACCGGGTGGTCTACGAGATCACCCCGGCCGGCCGCGCGGAGTTGGCACGGTGGCTGGCCGAGCCGAGCCCGCGCAGCGGCGGATTCCGGGACGACTTCTTCCTCAAGGTCACCGCCGCCGCCCGGTCCGGCTCCGCGACCACGGTTCGCGCGGTGCTGAGCAACCAGCGTGGGCACCTGCTGCGCGAGCTGCGCAATCTGGACGGCCTACGGAGGGCCGCCGAGGACCCGGTGGTCGGGTTGCTGCTCACCGCGGCCAGCCGGCACGTGACGGCGGACCTGTCGTTCGTGGACGACGCCGAGTCGGTGCTGCTCGGTGACGAGGGCCAACTGCTCACCCGACTCGCGACGTCGACAGCGGATCAGTCGGCGACCGACCCGGGATCGACCGGCTCCGGGCGGGTCAGCGGCCCAGGCCCAGAGCGTGCAGCCGGCTGACCGCCTCGGTCAGCACCTCCGGGCGCTTGCAGAAGGCGAACCTGACCAGCCGCCGGCCCGCGTCGACGTCGTCGTAGAAGACCTGGGTGGGCACCGCCACCACACCGCAGCGCTCCGGCAACGAGCGGCAGAACTCCACCCCGTCCCGGCCGCCGAGGGCGGTGATGTCGGCGGTCACGAAGTACGTCCCCTCCGAGTCGAGCACCTCGAACCCGGCGTCGGTCAGACCACCGACGAGCTGGTCACGCCGCTGCTGGAGACTGTCCCGGAAGCCGGTGTAGTAGTCGCCCGGCAGGGCCAGCGCCACGGCCACCGCCGGTTGCAGCGGCGCGGCGTTGACATAGGTGAGGAACTGCTTCACCCGGAGCACCGCCGAGACCAGCGCCGCCGGGCCGCTCGCCCAGCCGACCTTCCACCCCGTGCAGGAGAACGTCTTGCCGGCCGACGAGATGCGCAGAGTCCGCTCCCACATGCCGGGCAGGCTGGCCAGCGGCACGTGCGGGCTCGCCGCGTCGGTGAAGACCAGGTGCTCGTACACCTCGTCGGTGACCGCGTACGCGCCGAACTCCTGGCACAACTCGGCGACCTGCGCCAACTCGGCCGGGGTGAAGACCTTGCCGGTCGGATTGTGCGGCGAGTTCAGCAGCACCAGCCGGGTGCGCGGGCCGAACGCCGCACGCAGCGCCGCCGGGTCGAAGGCGTACCGGCCGTCGGCCGAGGGGCGCAGCGTCACCGGCCGGCGGACCGCGCCGGCCAACGCGATCGAGGCGGCGTACGAGTCGTAGTACGGCTCGAAGCAGACCACCTCGTCGCCCGGTTCGCAGAGAGCGAGGATGCTCGCCGCGACCGCCTCGGTAGCGCCCGCCGTGATCACGATCTCGCTGTCCGGGTCGTACCCCAGGTCGTAGAACCGCCGCTGATGCGCCGCGACGGCCGCGCGCAGGGCGGGGATCCCCGGGCCGGGCGGGTACTGGTTCTGCCCGTTGCGCAGCGCCTCGGCGGCGGCGGCCAGCATCTCCGGCGGACCGTCGGTGTCGGGAAACCCCTGCCCGAGGTTGACCGCGCCGGTCCGTACGGCGAGTGCGGACATCTCGGCGAAGATCGTCGTGCCGAACGGCCGCATCCGGGCCACCAGCGGGTCGACATCGGTGCTCGTCGTCACCTGCGCCAGCCTACGGGCACCCACCGCCTGAACCCCAGCCTCACTGGGGCCGACAACTGGTCGACCAGTACCCCCGGGTCTTGTCGACGACCGGCTTGCCGACGCCGGTGACGGTGACTGTGCAGTCGAGTGGTCTCTCGCCCTCATCGTCGGCCCATCTGGCCTCCACCATCACCCTGGTCTTGCCGTTGGTGCGAATGGTGGTACGCCAGGGCAGCTTCTGGCCGTCGACGTGCATCAGATCGCTCTCGGCGTCGTAGTACGCGATGTCCGCCGTACCCGAGCCGGTGACCTCGTAGACCACTGTCACGGGTGCCGGTCCTGAGGTCGGTCGGGTGATCGGTTTCTTGCTGGGGGTGGGAGACGCGGTGGGCGGCTGCGGCGCTGTTGGTCGCTCCGGGATGATCGGCCCAGTGGTGGGCTCCGTCCAGCCGTCGTCGTCGGGGACGACCCATGGCTCCTCGGCGGTCGGGTCCGGGTTGGTCGAGCCGAGCCACAGGCCACCCACGCAGAGGCAGCCACACACGAGTAGGACGAGTGCCACGACGGCCGCGACGACGATCCCGATAATCCGCCCGCTGCTCGTGGCCGGCTTGCCGGGAACCTGCGGATACCCGGGGTAGGCGTACGGCGGCGGATAGCCGGGCGGCGGCCAGCCAGCGGCCGACGGCTGCCGGTCGGGCATGGGCCACCCCGCTGGCGGTGGCGATCCGGCCGACGGCGGGCCTGAGGCGTCGGGCGACCACGGAGGCGTCTGCGGGTCGGGCGTCCACGGCGTCGCGGACGGTTGTGGCGTCCACTGGGTGGCGGGCGGAGACGGCGTCCACGGCGCGGCCGGCGGGGCGGGTGCCCAGGGGGCCTGCGGTGCCCACGGCTGACCCGGCGCCAGCGGGTCGGGGGCCGGAAACGGAGCCGAGGACGGCGGCGCCGTCGGATCCGGCGGGGGTACGGGGGAGGCCGGGTCCGGAGCGGATGAGGGAGTCGGGTCGGGCGGAGGCGCGTCGGACATGGCTGCTCCGGGCGGGAGTGGGTATGGGACGAACGGGCCGTGGACGGGAGCGCCAAACCCGCCGAGAGACTGTCGCACCCGAAGGCGTGTCGCAACCCCGCGCTGCGGAGCGGGCGCGAGCGGCCTGTGACGCTCGTCCCGTTGCGGCCGCGTAGGCACTGATCGCTCAGATTCCGTGATTGATAACCCGACTTTCGAGCAACCAACATGAGTGAAACTGGGTTAGGCTGCGGGCCATGTGTGGAATCGTGGGATACGCGGGCGCGCGCCCCGCACTCGGCATCGTCCTCGACGGGCTGCGGCGGCTGGAATACCGTGGCTACGACTCGGCAGGCGTCGCGATCGTCTGTGACGATCGGCTGCTGACCGAGAAGAAGGCCGGCAAGCTGGCCAACCTGGAGAAGGTGCTGTCCGAGCGGGCCGCCGACGACCCGACCTCCTGCGCGGCCAGCCCGATCGGCATCGGTGACGGCACCACCGGCATCGGGCACACCCGGTGGGCCACCCACGGCGGCCCGACCGACCGCAACGCCCACCCACACGTCGCCCCCGACGGGCGGGTCGCGGTGATCCACAACGGCATCATCGAGAACTTCGCCAAGCTCCGCGCCGAGCTGGAGGCCGACGGCGTCCAGTTCACCAGCGACACCGACACCGAGTGCGCCGCGCACCTGCTCGCCGCCGCGCTGGCCGACCTGCGCGCCGCCGGCCAGCCGGACAGCCCGCAACTGCTCGCCGCCGGCATGCGCGTGGTCTGCCAGCGACTGGAGGGCGCGTTCACACTGCTCGCGGTGGACGCCGCAGTGCCCGGTGCCGTCGTCGGCGCCCGGCGCAACTCGCCGCTGGTGGTCGGCCGGGGCGACGGGGAAAACTACCTGGCCAGCGACGTGGCCGCGTTCATCGAGCACACCCGGGAAGCGGTCGAGCTGGGCCAGGACCAGATCGTGCTGATCACCGGCGACAGCATCGAGATCACCGACTTCGATGGCCAGCCCGCCTCCGGCAAGGACTTCCACATCGACTGGGACTCCTCGGCCGCGGAGAAGGGCGGCTACGACTGGTTCATGCTCAAGGAGATCGAGGAGCAGCCGCAGGCCATCGCCGACACGCTGCTGGGCCGGCTCACCGAGAGCGGCGAGATCGCCCTCGACGAGGTCCGCCTCAGCGACCAGGATCTGCGCGACGTCGACAAGATCTTCATCGTGGCCTGCGGCACGGCTTACCACGCCGGCATGGTCGCCAAGTACGCCATCGAGCACTGGACCCGGATCCCGTGCGAGGTGGAGCTGGCCAGCGAGTTCCGCTACCGCGACCCGGTGCTCGACCGGTCCACGCTGATCGTGGTCATCTCGCAGTCCGGCGAAACTATGGACACCCTGATGGCGCTGCGCCACGCCAAGGAGCAAAAGGCCCGGGTGCTGGCGATCTGCAACACCAACGGATCGACCATCCCCCGCGAGTCCGACGCCGTGCTCTACACCCACGGTGGGCCGGAGATCGCCGTCGCCTCCACCAAGGCGTTCCTCACCCAGGTCGTCGCCTGCTACCTGATCGGCCTGCACCTGGCCCAGGTGCGCGGCATCAAGTTCGCCGACGAGGTGGGCGCTGTTGTCGCTCAGTTGCAGGAGATTCCCGGCAAGCTGCGTGAGCTGCTCAACCGGATCGAGCCCGTCCGCGAGCTGGCCCGGGAGCTGAAGTCCGAGCCGACAGTGCTGTTCATCGGCCGGCACGTCGGCTACCCGGTGGCCCTGGAGGGCGCGCTGAAGCTCAAGGAGTTGGCGTACATGCACGCCGAGGGCTTCGCCGCCGGCGAGCTGAAGCACGGCCCGATCGCCCTGATCGACAAGGGCACCCCGGTCATCTGCGTGGTGCCCTCGCCGGTGGGCCGGGGCATGTTGCACGACAAGGTCGTCTCCAACATCCAGGAGGTCCGGGCTCGGGGCGCGCGGACCATCGTGATCGCGGAGGAGGGCGACGAGGCAGTCGTCCGGTACGCCGACCACCTGATCTACGTGCCGCGTACGCCCACCCTGCTGGCCCCGCTCGTCACCACGGTGCCGTTGCAGGTGCTCGCCGCCGAGATCGCCGCCGCCCGGGGGCACGACGTGGACCAGCCCCGCAACCTGGCCAAGTCGGTCACCGTCGAGTAAGCCTCAGCGGCCCAGCACGACCCGGGCCATCCCGTCCAGCGCGGGATTGCCCGGGTCCCAGTAACCGGTGTGCCCGCCTCGCCCACTGCCGAAGACCCGACCGCCGAACCCGGGATCCGACGGGTCGTGCCCGAACCACAGTTCGTGCCCGGTCTGGCCCGGCCAACCCAGCACGGCGGCCAGCGGGGCCGTACGCAGCAGGGCCCGTCGGCCCAGCTCCTCCGGTGACCGGGCCGCCCGGATCACGTCGTCGGAGGCGCTGCTCGCCCAGACCTCCCCGGGTGGCACGCCCAGCTCGGTGGCGTGCGACGCGCCGACACCGGGGGAGCCGACGAAGACCAGCGCGTCGGCGGCCAGGCCGTGTTCCCGGGCGGCCACACCCACCACCAGCGAGCCGTAGCTGTGCCCGAGCACCGTCTGCCGGGCCGGCGGCCCGTCGTGGCTGACGCGCAGCCCCTCCTGGAAGCGGTGCAACGCCGGGCCGGCGTCCCGGGCCTGACCCGCCGAGGCGGCCTCGGTCAGCAGATCCGGAGCGTCGTAGTCCAACCAGAGCACTGCCGCGCTGCGCTCATCCGGGGCGAGAGCGGCGCACCGCTCCAGCACCCGGGCCGCCCTGCCCAGCTCGCCGGAGGCGTCGTCCAGGCCGGCGGTCATCCCCGGCACGTAGGTCAGCACCCGGTCGGCGTGGTCCGGGTCGCCGAGCGCCACCACCGCCCGGCCCTCACCCGCCGGATCCAACCCGAGTAGGTACGCCCGCGGCACCTCACCGGCCGTCAGCCGCCCGATCAGCGCGTCCAGACCGGCCAGCCGTCCAGTCACCCCGCGCAACCGGATCACCGCGAGCGGCCCCGGCGGCACCCGCGACAGCAGCCGTCGCCGCTCGGCCAGCAACTCCGCACGCCAGGCGTCGAGCAGTAGCCGGTTGGCCTGGTCGCGGGCGGCCACCGGCAGCCCGTCCAACCGGCCGACCACTGCCGGCTCGCGAACGATCAGCCACCGTCGCTGCGCCGGGGTCAACCCGGACCACCAGGCGCCGACCAGCGCGGGCGCGGCACCGAGGGCCGGTCGGCCCGGCGGGGGCGGGGACGCCCAACCGGTGCGGGCGGCCCTCGCCAGGTCATCCAACCGATCGGCGGCGACGCGGTCCGCGGCGGCTGCCCCGTCGAGCGCGGCACGCAGGGCCGCGGCCACTCCCGCCGCCGCGACCCCGGCCCGCTCGCTGGGCCGAAACCGGGCGGGATCGACACGCACCCCACCCGAGCGGTCCACCAGCAGGCCGGCAGCCTCGGCCTGGGCGACCGCCTGGGCGAGTCGCGCCTTCGCCACCGCCAGCCCACCGGCCAACTCGGCCAGCACCTGGTCGACCTCGATCAGCGCGGGTGCGATCGAGGCCAGCTCGTCCCGCAGACCGCTGAGTCGAGTGTCCGCCGCCGTCGCTGCCGCACCCGACCAACCGTCCCGCAACCGCCCACCTGCCGTGCGCAGCCCGCCGAGGCGCCGATCGAGTGGCCCGGCCAACCCCGCCCACGCCGCCCCGGCGGCCCGCCACCCACCGGGATCGACAGCCCACAGCTGTCGGTAGCCGACGCTGCTCACCGGGGTAGGGAGGCGAACCGGCCGGCGGCCCTGTCGTCCACCGTCTCGTACGCCTCGGCCGCTGCCCGGACCCCGCCGGAGGTCACCGCGACCCGGGCACCCAGCCGACAGAACCAGGCGTGTCCGGCCGCCTCCAACCCGGCCAGCGCCGCGCCGGCCCGCCACTCGGGCGCCGCCACCACCAGCCCGGGCAACCCCGCGAGGCCCAACGCCAACCGGCGCGCCTCGTCGTCGAGCAGGACGGCGACCGCCCGCAATTCCTCCGGCTGGACGGCGAACGGCTCGTCGGTCATGACCACACCCCCGTGGACGATCGGCATCGACGCGCTGACGCTAGGCACGTACCGGAGGCCGCGCCGTGCCCTGTGGACAGCCGACGTCGAGGCGTACCCCGGGGTGTCCACAGGCGTTGCCCAGCGCGAGCCCGACGGCTAATCTGCGGCCTCGACCGCCGGTAGGGTGGTGTGGTGATCGTCGCTGTCGGCATCGACGTCGTCCTGGTCGACCGGTTCGCCCGGGCCCTGGCACGGACGCCGCTGCTCGCCGACCGGCTCTTCACCGAGGCCGAGCGGCACACCCGCTCCGGCAGTCCGCGCCCGCCCGAGTCGCTCGCCGCCCGGTTCGCCGCCAAGGAGGCGGTGGCCAAGGCGCTCGGCGCCCCGGCCGGGCTCAACTGGCACGACTGCGAGATCGTGCCCGACCCGGATGGCCGCCCCTGGCTGGCTGTCTCCGGCACTGTCGCGGCGGTGGCCGACGCACGCGGCGTCAACCACTGGCATCTCTCGTTGTCGCACGACGGCGGGATCGCGTCGGCGATGGTGGTCGCGGAACGATGACGTCGGCCGGGAGGGCCGGTCAGGTCCGCCCGCTAACGGAATGGGAAACGGTGGCATGAGAGCGGTGTGGCGGGTGGCCGACGTACGGGCGGCCGAGGCGGGGTTGATGGGCACGCTGCCGGAGGGAACGCTGATGCAGCGGGCCGCCGCCGGCCTGGCCCGCCGGGCCGCGCTCCTGCTCGCCGAGCGGGGCGGAGTCTACGGAGGCCGGGTGCTGCTGCTGGTCGGCTCCGGTGACAACGGCGGCGACGCGCTGTACGCGGGGGAGCGGTTGGCCCGGCGCGGTGTCCAGGTGGCCGCACTGCTGCTCACCCCCGGGCGGGCGCACGCCGCCGGCCTGGCCGCGCTGCGAGCCGCTGGTGGCCGGCTGGTCCAGGATCCGGCCGGCCCGGTCGACCTGGTCCTCGACGGCATCGTCGGCATCGGTGGCACCGGCGGGCTGCGGGCGAACGCGGACGAGGTGGTCCAGCGCCTCGGCGAGCTGCGCGGACGCGACGGGGAACGGGCCACGGTGCTGGCGGTCGACGTGCCCAGCGGGGTCGCTGTCGACACCGGCCACGTGCCGCTGTCCGCGTCCGGCCGGCCCACAGCGGTCCGCGCCGACGTGACAGTGGCCTTCGGCGCGCTGAAGCCCGCCCTGGTGGTCGGGCCGGCCGCCGCGCTGGCCGGGCAGGTCGAGCTTGTCGACATCGGGCTGCGGCAGTGGCTGCGCGGCACCCCGGCGCTGCGGGTCACCGAGTGGTCCGACCTGGTCGACTGGTGGCCCCAGCTGGGCCCGGCGTCGGAGAAGTACACCAGGGGCGTGGTGGGGGTGGCGACCGGCTCGGCGACCTACCCCGGTGCGGCGGTGCTCTCCGTGGGCGGCGCCCTGGCCGGGCCGACCGGCCTGGTCCGCTACGCCGGCAGCGCCCGCGCCGAGGTGCTGCACCAGCACCCGTCGGTGATCGCCAGTGGGCGGGTCGCCGACGCGGGCCGGGTGCAGGCCTGGGTCTGCGGCTCCGGGCTGGGCACCGGTGCCGACGCGGCGGCCGAGCTGCGCGCCGTCCTGGCCGCCCCGGTGCCGGTGGTGCTCGACGCCGACGCCCTGACCCTACTGGTGGACGGCTCGCTCGCCGACCGGCTGCGGGGTCGCGACGCGCCCATCGTGGTCACCCCGCACGACCGGGAGTTCACCCGTCTCTGCGGTGAGGAGCCGGGCGCCGACCGGGTCGGCGCCGCGCTGCGGCTGGCCGCCTGGATGAACGCCGTGGTGCTGCTCAAGGGCGACCGCACTGTGATCGGCACGCCGGACGGTCGGGCGTACGTCAACCCGACCGGCACCCCGGCGTTGGCAACCGGCGGCACCGGCGACGTGTTGGCCGGGCTGCTCGGCTCGCTGCTGGCGGCCGGGGTACCCGCCGATCGGGCCGCCGCCTCGGCCGCGTACCTGCACGGGCTCGCCGGGCGGGAGGCGGGCCGGGGTGGGCCGGTGACCGCGCCCGACGTGGCGACCGCGCTGCGTCCGGTGCTGGCCCGGCTGGGCTGAACGGGGCGGTTCCGGGTGCGGTGACCGGATCGCCGCGTCGGGACGTGCGTCGCCGCCCGCGGTGATCACGGCGGAAAGTAGGCTGGGTGCATGTGGCAGGCCGAGGTACGCGTCGATCTTGACGCCATCCGCGAGAACGTGAGCAGGCTCCGCTCCGGCACCACCGCCGAGTTGATGGCAGTGGTGAAGGCCGACGGGTACGGCCACGGCATGCTTCCGGCCGCCCGCGCGGCGCTCGACGCCGGCGCCGACTGGCTCGGTGTCTGCACTCTCGACGAGGCGCTCACCCTGCGGCGGGCCGGGGTGACAGTTCCGGTGCTGGCCTGGCTGCTCGCCCCTGGGTTGCCGCTGCACGAGGGGGTCACCGCCGGGGTGGACCTGGGCGCGGCCAGCCTCGCGCAACTGGACGAGATGATCGAGGCGAGTCGCCTCGCCGGGCGTCCCGCCCGCCTGCACCTCAAGATCGATACGGGGCTGTCCCGGGGCGGCGCGACAGTCGCCGACTGGCCCGCGCTGCTGGACGCCGCCGCGAAGGCGCAGGCCGATGGCCTGGTCGAGGTGGTCGGCGTGTGGAGCCACTTCGTGTACGCGGACTCGCCCGGCCACCCCACCACCGACCGTCAACTGGCCGTCTTCCACGAGGGGCTGGCCATGGTCGAGCGGGCCGGGCTGCGGCCGCGCTGGCGGCACCTCGCCAACTCGGCCGCCACCCTCACCCGCCCGGACACCCACTTCGACCTGGTCCGCCCCGGCCTGGCCATCTACGGGCTGTCCCCGGTGGCTGGCGAGACGTACGGGTTGCGGCCGGCGATGACCGCCCGCGCCCGGGTGATGCTCACCAAGCGGGTGCCCGCCGGCACCGGTATCTCCTACGGGCACGCCTACACCACGGAGACCGACGCGAACCTGGCCGTGGTGCCGCTCGGGTACGCCGACGGGGTTCCCCGGCACGCGTCCAACACCGGCCCGGTGCAGCTCGGCGGTGTACGCCGGACGATCTCGGGACGGGTCTGCATGGACCAGTTCGTGCTCGACTGCGGCGACGACCCGGTGGCCGACGGCGACGTGGCGACGCTCTTCGGCAGCGGCGTCGACGGCGAACCGACAGCGGATGACTGGGCCGAGGCGGTCGGCACGATCAACTACGAGATCGTCACCCGGTTCGGCGGCACGCGGGTGCCCCGGGTCTACGACGGCGAGAAACCATGAGCGTGAGGAGTGAGCCGGGGTTGCGAGCCCCGCAGTCGCGAATCAAGGTGGCGCCGTGAGTTACCGCGTTCCGCGTCCGCGCACGGCCGTGGGCCGGGTCGCGGGGATCGTCGGCGCGGCGGTGGGGGTGGCCGCGGCAGGTCTGGCGGCTGGCGTCGCGACCGAGCGGACCCTGGTCCGCCGGCTCAAGGCCGACCCGGCCGACCGCTACGCGCACGAGACGTTCGACAAGCAGCGGTACGACGAGGCGTTCCGCCTGGAGCTGCCGGACGGCACGGACATCCACGTCGAGGTGGTCGAGCCGACCCGGCCGGTCCCGGGGCGCCCGACGGTGGTGCTGGTGCACGGCTTCTGTCTGGACATGGGGACGTTCCACTTCCAGCGCCAGATGCTCGCCGCCCGCGGAGACTACCGGGTCGTGGCCTACGACCAGCCCGGTCACGGTCGGTCCGGCCGGCTGGAGACCGGTGAGTACGACCTCGCGGTGCTCGGCCGGACGCTGCGCCAGGTGATCGACCGGACTGCCCCGGACGGGCCGCTGGTGCTTGTCGGCCACTCGATGGGCGGCATGACCATCATGGCGTTCGCCGAGTTGTTCCCGGAGCTGTTCGGTGACCGGGTGGTGGGCACCGTTCTGATGGCCACGTCGGGCGGGCTCATCGCGGAGACCAAGCTTGTCGCGCCCGCGCTGCTCGGTCGGGTCGGTGGCCCGGTGCTCTACATGGTCAGCAACGCCACCCGGTACGGCGGGCCGGTGATCGACAAGGCCCGCAAGTCGACGTCGAACGTGGCCTGGTTACTGACCCGCAAGTACGGGTTCGGTACCCGCAAGCCCAGCCCGTCGCTGGTGTCCTACGTGGAGACGATGAACTCCCGGACGTCGGCCGACACGGTGACCCGCTACCTGCGGACCCTGGCCACCCACTCGCGCTTTCCGGCGTTGGCGGCGTTGGCGGCGACTCCGGTGCTGGTGGTGGTCGGCGACAAGGACATGATCACGCCGGTGACCCACTCCGAGGAGATCGTCCGCCGGTTGCCGCACGCCGAGTTCGTGAAGATCAAGGACAGCGGCCACGTGGTGATGTTGGAGCACGCGGACGAGGTCAACGCCGCCCTGGCGCGGTTCCTGGAGTCATTGCAGAGCGTGGAGGAACGGTGAGTCACGTCGTCAAGCTGCCGACCGTCGAAGACACTCGGGACTTCGGCCGGCGACTGGCCGGGCTGCTGCGTGCCGGCGACCTGGTGCTGTTGACCGGCCCGTTGGGCGCCGGTAAGACAGCACTCACCCAGGGCGTCGGCGCCGGGCTCGGTGTCCTCGGGGACATCACCTCGCCGACCTTCGTGATCGCCCGGGTGCACCGCCCCGATCCGGCTCGGGGCGGCCGGGTGGCGCTGGTGCACGCCGACGCGTACCGGCTGGGTGACGCCACCGACCCACGCGCCGAGATCGACGACCTGGACCTCGACGCGTCGGTGGACGACTCGGTGACAGTGGTGGAGTGGGGCGAGGGCCTGGTGGAGCAGTTGGTGGACGCGCACCTGCGGGTTCGCATCGACCGCCGCGACGACGACACCCGCATCGTCGAGCTGGACCCGATCGGCGGCGACTGGGCCCGGCGGCTCGCCGACCTGGGCTAGGTCGGCGGCTGTCGTACCCGATGCCTAGAGTGCGGGGGACCGACCCGCGCTGTGAGAGGTTCCCGATGCCCGACGACGCTCCCGCCCTGGATCTGCTGGCCCTGCTGCCGGAGCAGTGGCGCACAGTGCTCACCCCGCACCTCGACCCGGCCCGCACCGCCGCGCTGGGCGAGTTCGTCTCCCGGGAATACGCGACGCAGACGGTCTTCCCGCCGGCGGAGGACCTGTTCTCGGCATATCGGCTCTGCCCGCCGCAGGGCACCCGGGTGCTCATCCTCGGGCAGGATCCCTACCACCGGGCCGGGCAGGCACACGGGTTGAGCTTCAGCGTTCGCGACGGTGTGACGGTGCCGCCGTCGTTGCGCAACGTCTTCAAGGAGCTGGGCGAGGACGTGGGCGTCCCCAAGCCGCGCAGCGGCAACCTCGACGGGTGGGCCGCCCAGGGGGTGCTGCTGCTCAACGCGGTGCTGACCGTCCGGCAGGCCACCCCGGGCTCGCACGCCAACGCCGGCTGGGAAGAGTTCACCGACGCGACCATCCGGGCACTGGACGCGGCACCGGAGCGGGTGGTCTTCCTGCTCTGGGGTGGCTACGCCCGCAAGAAGGCCGCGCTGGTCACCAATCCGCAGCACGTGGTGCTGGAGGCGGGTCACCCCAGCCCGATGAACCCGCGCGGCTTCCTCGGTAGCCGCCCGTTCAGCGCCGCCAACAAGGCACTCGCCGACGCCGGCCTGCCCACGATCGATTGGGAGCGCACCGCCGGCTGAGCCGCTCGTCGACGTCCTGCTGCTGGTGTGGACCGGCGCTGGCTCAGCCGTCGCTGGCCAGTTGCCGTTCCCGGTAGCGGCGCAGCAACTCGGCGGCGCGTGGCTCGTTCAGTTCCAGCTCGACAAGCGGCACCACCTGGTAACTCCGCCCACCGTGGCGAACCTCGATCGTCTCGGGCAGTTCGTCGCACATGGTGGCCCTGATCTCCCCGTACCGTGTCGACCACAGGTGTTCGCCCGGCTCTTCGGGCTCCAACCACACCCCGCCGAACTCGCCCCAGCGGGCGTTCCACCGCTGGCCGTAGTTCGTCTCCAGCCAGCGGGTGAACAGCTTGGCGTCCTGCCAGCGCAGGGCGATCTCCAGCGTGTCGGCCGGCACCGGTGCGCCCTGTAGCAGCGCCGCGGCGCATCCGGTGATCACCTGCGGGAAGTCGGTGAGCCGATCCAGTAGCCGATCCAACCTCAGCCCGTCGATTCGCTCGGCGATCGGCCGGGCGGCCAAGCCGTCGATCCGGGCGTCGAGGTGCGCGTCCAACGGCTCGACCCCGATGACCAACTGCACCTCCATCGCTGCAAACAACCGCTCCAGCACGGCGACGGAAGGCGCTCGCTCACCGCGTTCGAAGCGGGCCACAACTGCCTGGTCGACCTCGGCGAGTGCGGCCAACTGACGCTGGCTCAGCTCGCGTAGCTGTCGTTGATGCCGTACCTCAGCGCCGAGAAGGGTGACGAGGCGAGTAGATGACATCCCGGCATGGTCTACCTAGGGCGAGGCGTCTGCGATCCCTCTGCGGCAAATCGGCGACTTGCCGTCGATCCGCCCCCGAGAATCGCCCGGCGCATGGCCACCGCGGCGGATGGCGGGCCTTATTTCAATGAGCGTGATGTCTGTGAGTCATCGTGATGACTCACAGACATCACGCTCATTAGAGGAAGTGGCCGTCGCCGCCCGCGGGCCGGCGGCGAGACGGCTAACGCGTGGAGTCGGGCGCCGGGCCGGGTCACGCGGTGGGGCCGGGTCGCCAGGAGTGTGGCTGCGGCGGTAGCCGGCTGGGAGGACCAGCGTGGCAGCCCCGCGTCGGGCGGGCGGCGGCCGCGGGTGGCGGTGGTGCGGGCGGGGCATGACTGAGGGCTGCGGCGGGGCGGCTAGGCTGGCTTACCGTGCTCGTACTCGTGGTGGACAGCTCGACCCCCGCGGTCACCGCGGCGCTGGTGGAGGTCTCGGCAGACGGCGTGGCGTCGCGGGCGCACCGGTGCACGGTCGACGCCCGCGCGCACGGTGAGCTGCTCGCGCCCCAGGTGGACGCGGTCCTCGCCGACGCTGACGCGCGCCCGCGTGACCTGGCTGCCATCGTCGCCGGGCTCGGCCCGGGTCCGTTCACCGGGCTACGGGTCGGCCTGGTCACCGCCGCGACGATGGGTCAGGTGCTCGGCATCCCCACGTACGGCGTCTGTTCGTTGGACGCCATCGGTTACCCGGCGGCGTCCGGCGCGCCGGTCCTGGCCGCCAGCGACGCCCGGCGCAAGGAGCTCTACTGGGCCGTCTACGACGGCGACGGCCAGCGGATCGTCGGGCCGGAGGTGTCCGCGCCGGCGGTCGCCGCCGCGCGAGCCCGCGAACTGGGCGCGACGATCGCGGTCGGTGACGGGGCGCACCGGTACGCCGAGGTCCTGGACCTGCCCGTTCGGGTCGAGCCGCGCTACCCGGACGCGACAGTGCTGGCGTTGCTCGCCGCCGAGCGGATCCGGGCGGGGGCGTCCAGTGAGCGGCTCACCCCGCTCTACCTGCGCCGCCCCGACGCGGTGGCGGCGACCGGCCGCAAACCGGTCCTGCCATGACGGCGGTACGGCTCGAACCGTTCCGCTGGTGGCACATCGACTACGTGCTGCCGATCGAGGCGGACCTCTTCGGCGCTGAGAAGTGGTCGCCCGCCATGTTCTGGAGCGAGCTCGCCAACGGGCACCACTACCGGGTCGCCGTCGACGCGGACGGGTCGGTGCTCGGCTATGCCGGGCTCGCCGGCGTTCCGCCGGACGAGGTGTGGGTGCAGAACATCGCCGTCCGTCGGGACGCCCAGCGGCGCGGCGTAGGCCGTGCCCTGCTGGAAGAGTTGCTAGCCGAGGCGGTCCGGCGCGACGCCCGCAGCACCCTGCTGGAGGTCGCCGTGGACAACGCCGCAGCTCAGCGGCTCTACGCGACGTACGGTTTCGAGCCGATCGGGGTGCGGCGCGGCTACTACCAACCGAGCAACACCGACGCGCTGGTCATGCGGCGCGACGCCGAGCCGACCGGGGACGGACCACACGACCATGGCTGACGAACCACTGATCCTGGGTATCGAGACCTCCTGCGACGAGACCGGTGTCGGCATCGTGCGGGGGCACACCCTGCTGGCCGACGCGCTCGCCTCCAGCGTCGAGGAGCACGCCCGGTTCGGGGGTGTGGTGCCGGAGGTGGCCAGCCGGGCACACCTGGAGGCCATCGTGCCGACCATGGACCGGGCACTGACCGAGGCCGGCGTCACGCTGGCCGACATCGACGCGATCGCTGTCACCTCCGGGCCGGGGCTGGCCGGTGCGTTGCTGGTCGGCGTCGCCGCCGCCAAGGGGTACGCGGTCGCCGCCGAGAAACCCATCTACGGCGTCAACCACCTCGCCGCCCACGTCGCTGTGGACACCCTCGAGCACGGCCCACTGCCCGAACCCGCCATCGCGCTCCTGGTGTCCGGCGGCCACTCGTCCCTCCTGCTCGTGGACGACCTGGCCCGGGGTGTCACCCCGCTGGGCGCCACCATCGACGACGCGGCCGGGGAAGCGTTCGACAAGGTCGCCCGGCTGCTCGGCTTGCCGTTCCCGGGCGGCCCGCCCATCGACCGGGAGGCCCGGGCCGGCGATGCCGCCTCGATCGCCTTCCCCCGCGGTCTGACCGCCGCGAAGGATCTCGCCGCCCACCGGTACGACTTCTCGTTCTCGGGCCTGAAGACGGCGGTGGCCCGGTGGGTCGAGGCCCGTCAGCGTGCCGGTGAGCCGGTTCCGGTGGCCGACGTGGCCGCGTCCTTCCAGGAGGCGGTCTGTGACGTCCTGACCAGCAAGGCGCTCGCCGCCTGCCGGGCGCAGGGCATCGAGACCCTGGTCATCGGCGGGGGAGTGGCGGCGAACTCGCGGCTGCGGGCGATGGCCGAGCAGCGAGCCGAGAAGTACGGCATCCGGGTCCGGGTACCCCGGCCGAAGCTGTGCACCGACAACGGCGCGATGGTGGCCGCGCTCGGTTCGCACCTGGTCGCCGCCGGGGTCGCTCCGAGTCGACTGGACCTGCCAGCCGATTCGGCACTGCCGTTGACAACGGTCAGCGTGTGACGGGGGCGGCGGACATGATCGTGCGGATGTGGGAGGCGCGCGCCGAGGCGTACGGGGTCGCCGACCTGATCACCTGGGTGTGCGACACCGCCCTGCCCGAGTTGGAGCACGACCCGCTCCACGTCTCCAGCGAGGTCTTCTCCTCCACCGACCACCGCGTGGTGGTGATCTCCAAGTGGCGCAGCAACCCTCGCCCGCTGCCGGACCCGCCAGCCATGCTGGTGGCCCGCGCCCCGCACTCCTGGGACTTCACCCAGGTAGACCGCTGACGCGAGCCACCATCCAGGCCGCTGGCCGACTGGTCAGCTGCGGCGCAACATCCGGTAGGTGGCGATTCCGCCAGTGCCCAGCGCGGCGAGGAAGACCAGCCACACGACTGTGCTGCTGACTCCGACCTGCGGGCCGGAGTTGGCGGAGGCGGCGGCCAGGAGCCCGTCCTCACCCGGGGCGGGCAGCGCCGCCGGCGGCAGCTCCGGCCAGCGCACCAGGCCGGTGCTCTCCAGCATCTGCATGTGGTGCTGGACGAACCCGTTGGCGTCCTCGCAGAGCTTGCGGACGGTGGCGTCCCGGGTGCTGGCGCGGACCGCGCCGATCACCGGGAAGATCTTGCCGTGGGCGACCCGGAGCCGGGTGACGAAGATCTGGTCGAACCGGGCGCCGGACGCCTTCTGCATCTCGGCCAGCCAGCCCTTCTGCTCGGCGGTCGGATCGCTGGGGATCGTCGCGCCCAACTTGTTGGCCGCCTCGACCACGAGTTCGTCGAGCTTCTGGTGCTCGCTGGCGATGCCGGCGCCGATCTCCCGGACCTTCGCCGACTGTCCCTTCTCGGCGGCCATCTGGCCGGCTGGCATCTCCCACAGCCCCGCCAACCGCACCCCGTTGAGCAGTGTCATGTCGGCGGCGTTGAGCTGCTGGCCACCGGCGGGCGCGGCGACGGCCACGCCGGGCAGGACACCGACCCCCGCGATGACCGCGATGAGCAGCATCGCCGCTCGGTGGGTCCGGGTGCCCAGTCGGCGATGGGCGGATCTGAGCGGTGCCATGTCTGTGGTGCCTCCTCGGTCCGGACCGGAACGCGTCTGGACCGGGCAGCCGTACCCTGCCGGTTGCCCGTCCGCCCACTGGTACGGACTGATCGCGCGATCAGTTCATCGCGGAGCGAGACGGATCAGCGGGTGACGGCGAGCAGTCCGCCGAGCAGCAGCAGGGTCATCGCCGCGGCGGCGAAGACCATCAGCAACTCCTGACGCCCGCGCCCGACCGGGCCGGCGTCCACGACCGGGGTGGGCAGGGCCGGTAGATCGCGGGTCAGCGCGGCCAGGTCACCGAGGGTGCGCGCCGTCCACACCGCACCGGCGCGATCGGAGAACTCGTCGAGCGTCAGCCGGCCCGCCGCGGTGTGCTGGTGCAGCGCGGCGACCACCCGGTTGCGGTCGTCGTCGGAGGCGCGCAGCTCGACATCCACGCCGGACAGCGTACGCGGATCAGCCCACGTCGAGGGGGTCGGCGAGGAGCCGTTCGAAGGCCAGCTCTGCGGCACCGATCAGGGGCGCGTCAGTACCCAGTTTCGGCGTACGCAGCCGGACGTGCTCCAGACAGGCGCCGAGCGCGTTGGAGTTGAGCCGGCTGCGGATCTGGGCCGCCGCCGCGAGGTAGAGGTCACGCATCGTCCCACCGAAGATGACCATCTCGGGGTTGAAGACGTTCACCAGGTTGGCCACCCCGAAGCCGAGCCAGTCGCCGGCCTGGCGGACCGCCGTCTGGGCCCGGGCGTCTCCGCGATCGGCCGCGTCGAAGACGGCCAGCAGCGCGTCACGCCCCCGGGCGTCGGAGCGTCCGGCGGCGCGCAGGAGGCCACGCTCGCCGATCTCGGTTTCCCAACACCCCCGGGAGCCGCACTCACAGGGCCTGCCGTCGCGCACCACCTTCATGTGGCCGACCTCGCCGCCGTACCCACCGTGCCCGGTCAGCCTGCGCCCACCGGCGATGATGCCGGCACCCACGCCCACGTCGCCGTAGAGGTAGAGGACGTTGTCGCAGCCTGCCGCCACACCGCGTGCGTGCTCGGCGAACGCGGCGACGTCGGCCACGTTGCCCACTGTGATCGGTACATCGATGCCCAACTCGTCGGCGAGGGCCGCGCCGATCGGCTCGTCCACCCAACCGGTGGTGGGGCCGAGTCGGACCAGGCCGTCGTCCCGGCGGACCATGCCGCAGACCGCGACGCCGGCACCGACGCAGATCGCGTCCGCCGGCACCAGTTGCTGCATCTCCTTGACGGCGCCGGCCAGCAGCGGTGCGGCCTCCGCGGCCAGCAGCCCGCGCGGCCGGTCCAGATCCCGGCGGTCCAGGACCGCGCCACCCAGCCCGATCCGGGCGGCGCGCAGCCGGTCCACCTCCACCGAGTACGCGTACGCGTAGACCCGCGCCGACTCGGGCCGGACGACCAGTGACGGTCGTCCGGCTCGGCCGGTTTCCTTCGGTGCCCCTTCGCTGACCAGCCCCACCGCGGACAGGTCGGCGGTGAGCGCGCCGATGGTGCTGCGGTTGAGGCCCAGCGTGGTGGTCAGTTCGGCACGCGTGGTCGCCCCGTGGACGTGCACGTGCCTCAGCAGAGCCCCGAGGTTCTGCCGTCGGACGTCATCCTGGGTCGGTCCTGGGCGCATGCTGGTGCTACCTCCCGCGCGGTCAGCGGGTGCCGGTGGCTGCCGCGCGGCGGCGGGAGAGCGCGTCGACGCTGGCCGCGAGCAGGAGCACGACGCCGGTGACCACGTACTTGACTCCCGAGGTGTACCCCATCAGGCCCATTCCGTTTTCGATGACCGCGACCACCGCGCCGCCGAGGACGGCGTCGAGGACGCGGCCCTTGCCACCGAAGAGGCTGGTGCCGCCGATCACCGCCGCGCCGACCGCGTAGAGCAGTACGTTACTGCCCCCGGTGTTCGGGTCGACCGAGTTGGCCCGGCTGGCCGCCACGATGCCACCGATGGCGGCCATGGAGGAGCAGATCACGAAGACGGAGATCCGGATCCGGTCGACGCCGATGCCGGCCCGGCGGGCCGCTTCCCGGTTGCCGCCCACTGCGTAGATGTGCCGGCCGTAGCTGGTGCGTTGGAGCACGAAGGTCCAGATGATCAGCAGCACCGCGATGATCGGCACCACGATCGGCACACCCTTGAGTGAGCTGATCAGGACGTTGCGGCTGCGCTCCAGGTTGAGCACGTACACGGCGGTGCCGAGGATGACGGCGAGCCCGCCGATCCGCAGCGCCACCACCGCGAGCGGGTCGGTGATCAGGCCGCGGGCCACCCGGGTGCGGTGGCGCAGCAGTTGCACAGCCGCGTAGCCGATGACCGCGACGGCGGTCAGCGCCCAGCCCAAGGTGGGGCCGAGGTTGCGGTTGGCGATGGCGACCAGCACGTCGTCGCGGACGGCGATGTTGGTGCCGTCCTTGACGAGCAGCAGCACGACGCCCTGGAAGGCGAGGAAGCCGGCGAGGGTGACCACGAAGGACGGAATGCCGATCTTCGCGACGAGCATGCCCAGCGTGCTGCCGATGACCACACCGGTGGCGACAGCGGCGAGCACGGCGACCCACCAGGGGTAGCCGAGCACCGTGACCACATTGGCCAGCACCGCCGCGCAGACGCCGCTGGCGAAGCCGGCGGACAGGTCGATCTCGCCGAGCAGCAGCACGAAGACCAGGCCCATCGCGATCAGCGTGACCGCTGCGCCCTGGGTGAAGAGGTTGGCGAAGTTGCCGGCCGACAGGAACGACGACGGCCGCATGATCGCGAAGACGGTGCAGAGCACGATCAGGCCGAGTACGGCTGGTAGTGCGCCGACGTCGCCACCGCGTACCCGACTGAGGTAGTTGCGGAAGTGGCCTCCGATGGTCGGCGTCGGTGTGACGGCGGCAGGTCCGTCCTTCCGCACGGCGGTGGTGGTCATCGGACGCCTCCTGAGATCGAGTCGGCCGCCTGCGGGCCGTCGCCGTTGCTGCCCGGGTCGGTGGCGAGGCCGAGCCCGCCCGAGCGCCCGGCGGTGATCAGCTCGACCACCTGGGCGTGGGTGATGTCGGTGGTCTTCACCTGGGCGACCATCTGGCCGAGGTACAGCGCGGCGATCCGGTCGGAGACGGCGAAGACGTCGTTCATGTTGTGCGAGATGAGCACCACGGCCAGGCCGTTGTCGGCGAGGCGGCGGACCAGTTCGAGCACCTGGGCGGTCTGTGCCACGCCGAGCGCCGCGGTCGGCTCGTCCAGGATGACGAGCTTGCTGTTCCACAGCACGGCCTTGGCGATGGCCACGGTCTGGCGTTGACCGCCGGAGAGGCTGGACACGTGCTGGCGAAGTGAGGTGACGGTGCGGATGGAGAGCCCCGCCAGGGTTTCGGCGGCGAGCTGTTCCATTGTCGGCTCGTCGAGGACGATGCCGCTGCGCTTCTCCCGGCCGAGGAACATGTTCTGCACGATGTCCAGGTTGTCGCAGAGCGCGAGGTCCTGGTAGACGACCTCGATGCCGAGCGTGGCGGCGTCGCGCGGGCTGCCGATGTGCACCGGTTCACCGTTGAACAGGAACTCCCCGGCGTCGGTGGGGTGGATGCCGCTGATGCACTTCACCAGGGTCGACTTGCCGGCGCCGTTGTCGCCGACCAGTGCGGTCACTTCTCCCGGGTGGACGGTCAGGGCGACGTCGCGGAGCACCTGGACGGGACCGAAGCTCTTGTCGATCCCGCGGAGTTCCAGCAGGGGGGTCGCGGACACGGGGGTCTCCTTCTTAAGGGAGGGTCGGGGCCCGTCCGGCGTGCGCCGCCCGGCACACCGGAGAGCATCTGGTACGCACCAGAGAACGACTGGCCGCCATCGTCGGCGAGCTGCCGGCGCTGATGATCGTCGAGGGCTGCGTGATGATGCGGGTCTGCCACCTGGACACCTGCCCGGTCGGCATCGCCACGCAGAATCCGGTGCTGCGGGAGC
>NZ_JBEZGJ010000040.1:0-45402 GCF_040649965.1 Micromonospora sp. NPDC048843 | reverse complement strand
CCGACCGAGACCCAGGGCAGGGTGGAGGCCTGGGCGCTGGACGGGCCGGTGAGTTCGACGGCGAGCTTCGGGTACTCCAGGATCTTCCAGGATCGATGACGCAAACCTCTTGATCAACACGGGTGGGGGCGCGGCCGGCGATCTTGGCAGCTACAGGGCGAACAGCAGGGCGGCGTCCAGGAGGACGACGAGGGCGGTGGCGAAGTGGATGCCGAAGGCGACAGCCTTCGTGCCGCCGTTCCGTAGCACGATGACGGTGTCGCCCAGCGGGACGAGCGCGACGATCAGCATGAACCACGCGACCGCGTCGGCGGTCGTGAAGGCGATCAGGGCGAGGCCGAGCAGCCCGAACGTGAGGTCCTTGAGCCCTTTGACAGTCAGGTAGGCGGGGTCGCCGTCCGGGCGGGCCGGCACGCCGTACCCGGCGGCTGCGGCCTGCGGCACCAGCAGGAAGCGCGCGCCGATGAAGGCGACGAAGAGGCTGAGTACGACGGCGAGCCCGTAGGCGAGGGGTGACAGCATGAGTTCGCTCCAATTCCTAGCACTGCTAGATATGAGAGCGACGCTAGCAGAGCACCGACAGGATCGCTAGCGGTGCTAGGGTTGCTGTCATGTCGACACAGGCGCGCCGGGAGCGTGAGCGGGCTGAACGGGAGCAGGCGATCATCACCGCGGCACGGGACCTGGCGTTGGCCGAAGGCTGGGACGCGGTAACCACCCGACGGCTCGCCGCCGAGATCGAGTACAGCCAGCCCGTCCTCTACAGCCACTTCAAGGGCAAGGACGCCATCATGGCGGCGGTAGCCGTCGAGGGCTTCGCCGAGTTGGCAACCGCGCTGGTCTCGGCCCGAGCCTCCGCCGCCGACCCCCGGCAGGCGGTCGCCGACGTGGCAGCCGCGTACGTCGCGTTCGCTCAGCAGCGGCCCGCGATCTACGACGCGATGTTCACCCTCGCCGTGGACCTGCCGTTCGCCAGCCAGGACGTGCCAACCGACCTGGCCCGGGGCTTCGCCGAGTTGGCCGAGACGGTGCGCCCGGTCGCCGAGGACGACGACCTGGAGACGGTCACCGAAACCTTCTGGGCCGGCCTGCACGGGCTGGTCACGCTGATGCGCAGCGGCCGGCTCCGCCGCGCCGACCACGACCGCCGGCTCGCGGTCCTGGTGGACCGCTTCTCCCCGCGCTGATCGACTCGGCTTTCAGGAAACCGGGGCATCAGAGCGCCCTGGACACCGCGACTTCCTGGAAACCGAGTCGATCAAGGCCGGGAAACCGAGCCGATCAAGGCGAAAAGGGTCAGTCGACGGTCGGTAGCTTCGGGCCGAGGACGTCGTCGGCGTCGACGATCGTGTACGCGTACCCCTGCTCGGCGAGGAAGCGTTGCCGGTGTGCCGCGTACTCGGTGTCGATCGTGTCCCGGGACACCACAGTGTAGAAGTGCGCCTGTCGACCGTCGGCCTTCGGCCGCAGCACCCGACCCAGCCGCTGGGCTTCCTCCTGGCGTGAGCCGAACGTGCCGGACACCTGGATCGCCACCGCAGCCTCGGGCAGGTCGATCGAGAAGTTGCCGACCTTCGAGATCACCAGGGTCCGCAACTCACCGGACCGGAACGCGTCGAAGAGCCGCTCCCGCTCCTTGTTCGTGGTCGAGCCCTGGATGATCGGCGCGTCGAGGTACTCGCCGAGCTGGTGCAGCTGGTCGATGTACGCGCCGATCACCAGCACCTGGTCGTCCGGGTGCCGGTCCACCAGCGCCTTGACCACTGGCAGCTTGGTGCGGGCGGTCGCCGCCATCCGGTAGCGCTCCTCGGCCTCCGCCGTCGCGTACGACATCCGCTCCGCGTCGGTCAGTGTCACCCGGACCTCGGTGCACTCGGCCGGGGCGATCCAGCCCTGCGACTCGATGTCCTTCCACGGCGCGTCGTACCGCTTGGGCCCGATCAGGCTGAACACGTCACCCTCGCGGCCGTCCTCGCGTACCAGAGTCGCGGTGAGGCCCAGCCGGCGGCGGGCCTGGAGGTCCGCTGTGAACCGGAAGATCGGCGCGGGCAGCAGGTGCACCTCGTCGTAGACGACCAGGCCCCAGTCGCGGGCCCCGAAGAGGTCAAGGTGGGTGAACGCGCCGCCGCGCCGCGAGGTGAGCACCTGGTACGTGGCGATGGTGACCGGGCGGATCTCCTTGCGCTCGCCGGAGTATTCGCCGATCTCCTCCTCGGTCAGCGAGGTGCGGGCGATCAGCTCCCGCTTCCACTGCCGGCCGGCGACCGTGTTGGTGACCAGGATCAGTGTGGTCGCCTTCGCCTCGGCCATCGCCGCCGCGCCGACCAGGGTCTTTCCGGCGCCGCAAGGCAGCACCACCACTCCCGACCCGCCGGCCCAGAACGCCTCCACGGCCTCCCGCTGGTACGAGCGCAGCGTCCACGGCTTGCGCCCGTCCTTGCCGGCCTCGGCCAGCTCGATCGGGTGCGCCTCACCGTCGACGTAACCGGCCAGGTCCTCCGCCGGCCAGCCCAGCTTGAGCAGCGCCTGCTTGAGCCGCCCACGCTCGGACGGGTGCACCCGGATGGTGTCGTCGTCGATCTTGTCGCCGAGCATCCCGGCGAGCTTCTTACTCTTGGCCACCTCGATCAGCACCAGCCGGTCCAGTGCGCGCAGCACCAGCCCGTACGCCGGGTCGTTGGCGAGCTGAAGCCGGCCGTACCGGTCCATCGTCTCGGCCACGTCCACCAGCAGCGCGTGCGGCACTGGGTAGCGGGAGTACTTGAGCAGCGAATCCACGACACCCTCGGCGTCGTGCCCCGCCGCGCGGGCGTTCCACAGACCCAGCGGCGTCAGCCGGTACGTGTGCACGTGCTCCGGCGAGCGTTCCAGCTCCGCGAACGGCGCGATCGCCATCCGGCAGGCCTGCGCGTCGGGGTGGTCGATCTCCAGCAGCAGGGTCTTGTCCGACTGCACGATCAGTGGTCCACCGCTCA
The DNA here is from genome assembly GCF_040649965.1 of Micromonospora sp. NPDC048843. NCBI lineage: Bacteria > Bacillati > Actinomycetota > Actinomycetes > Micromonosporales > Micromonosporaceae > Micromonospora > Micromonospora sp. NPDC048843. The sequence continues at coordinate 42,427 of NZ_JBEZGJ010000040.1, read as the reverse complement.
CGCCAGCGTCCTCTCCTCGGTTGGCCGACCGGCCGAACGGGTCGCTTACCCGCTGCTGGCCGACCATCCAGTGTTGCACGATGCGGGACGGCGGAAGAAAGATGCTCACCGGGCGCAACCGTGATGGCACTCACGAACGTCTAGTAAAGGGACGACTGTCTGGGGAGGGCCCATGAAGCATGTCCGGATCACTTCCCGGCTGGTCGCCCTCGTGGTGGTCGTGCTGGTCGGCGCGGGAGCGTGCGCGTTCGATCCGCAGTCCGGCGGGAGTGGTGGCGGGGGAGCCGCCCCAGCCGGTGCGGCGGAACAGGCAACGGGGGCGGGCGACACGCCCGAGCCCGACCAGCACGGCCGGCCCACGCCGGCCTCGCCCACCCCGAAACCCTCCCGGAAACCCACGCCCAAGCCGACCCGCCCGGCACCCACCACGACCCCCGGCACCGGTACGCCGACCGTCGCCGGTTGCCCCCAGGGGCAGCACCAGCGGGCGGTGGAGACCCACCTGGCCCGCTTGGGCGGGTTCGGGGCCGTGACAGTTGACGGTCGGCAGTCCGCCGCCGACTGCGCGGCGATCAAGAAGTTCCAGAAGAGGTACGGCATTCGCCCCGTCGAGGGTCGCGCCGGACCAACCACCCTCGACGTGGCCCAGCGCCTCGCCACCACCGACACGACCCGCTGCAAGGCCGGCACCGGCACCACGTTCTGCGTGGACCTGACCCGGCAGACCGTCTGGGCGCTCCGCGGCGGCAAGGTGATCATGGCACCGACGGTGACCCGCACCGGCATGTCCGGCTACCGCACCCCGGCCGGCACGTACGCCGTCAACTACCGCAACCCCAAGGAATGGTCCAACCCGTACGAGGTGTGGCTGCCCTACTGGCAGCACTTCACCCAGGGGATGGGCTTCCACGAGACCACCACCTACCTGCACGAGAAGTCGATCGGCTCGCACGGTTGCGTCAACCTGCTGCACGCCGACGCCGTCCGGATGTGGGAGCTCGGCAAGGTCGGCACCCGGGTGGTGCTGATCGGCCGGCGCCCCGGCACCTGAGTGACACGGAGCGAATCGCGGCGATAACCCCCTGTCCGACCAGACTTTCGAGTGTCACCCTTGGAGTCCAGGGCCGGACCGGGCGGGGAGGCTGGGCATGACGGTCGACCGTGACGTGATCGCGGAGCACGAGCACGCACCACCCGACGAGGTGTCCCGAGCGACGGTGATCGCGTACGCCGTCGCGGCGACGCTCCTCCTCGGGTGGTTCCTCTTCGGCTGGCTGGTGCTGCAGCAGGGCTTCGTCGACTCGGTCGGGGAATCCGCCGGCGCCGGCTTCGCGCTGCTGCTGATCATCTCGGTGGTCGGCACCGTACGCCGCAGCCGCCGCTGACCGACGGCGCCCGCGCGGTGGCGCCATCGATCAGTCCGCCACCACCGCCGCAGTGATCCGGTGCAGGGCGAACGTGTGCAGCATCTCGGTCCGTTCGTCCTCGGCCCGCAGATAGCCGGCACCGATCGAGACCGGCTTGAGCAGGCGTGACGCCGTCGCCCCGTGCGCGTCGACGTAACCCACCCAGACCAGCGCCTTGTCCCGGACCGCCTGCTGGAGCACCGCCAGGGCCTCGCTGTGGGTGTGCGCCGGCACCGGGCCGCCGCCCAACCCGGGCGCGCCGCCGCGCACCACCGCCGGCGCCCGTCGGGCGGCCCGCGCTGCCGCGTCGCCTCGCCGGATGTGCTCCACCACGCCGAGCAGCCGGGGCATGGGCAGCTTCGGGGCGGCCAGCGGGTCGATCGTCCGGGTGGTCACCGACACCCGGGGCGGGGCCCGCCGGATTCGCGGCCGGGCCAGCACCGTACTGCCGGTGCCGTCCTCCTGCACCGGGGCGTACCCCGCGTCGCGCAGCGCGCCCAGCAGCCGCCCAACCTGGTACTGCGTACACAGCACCGTCGGCGCGAGCCGGCGCAGCGCCAACGACTCCAGCCGCCGGTCGGCCAACACCTCGCTGATCAGCGTCTCGTCGTCGCTGCGCAGGTACGCCCCGGCCAGGCCGACCCGCAGCCCGCCGTGCTTACGGGCCACGTCGTCGATCAAGTAGGTGAGCCCCTGCGGCACCGGGGTACGTGACCGACGCCGGAACACGTCGTGCAGGTCGTCGGCCGTGTAGCCGGAATCCAGGGCCCGCCGCACACTCGCCGTGGTCACCCGGTGCACGCTGGCCCCGCCGGCCGACTCCAGCTCGGTCATCGCCTCCAACTCGACGGCGAGCGCCGGCTCGGGTGGGCCGGGCACCACCACTGTCAGGTCGGCCTGCACCAGGAAGTGGTCGACAGGTGCGGGCAGCAGGGCGTCCAGCGCCCGCGCGGCACTGGACGGGTCGCCGCTCTCGACGTCGGCGTGCACACCCAGCGGGTCGTCACCCCGCTCGTCGGTCGACGTCAGGTCCCCCAACAGCAGCCGACCGTACGAGGTGAGCGCCCCCAACCCCGTCACGCCCAGCTGTGCGGCCTCGGCCAGCACCTCCCGGTGGGCGGCGTCCCGGCCCCGGCTGCGACGCGGAGCCCGCCAGTCCAGCAGCTCCTGCACCTCCTCGGGGGTGGGCGCCGTCGCCGGCTCCAGATCGGCGAGTACGCCGAGCACCGCCCGTCGGGTGGCCGGCACGCTGGCCCGTTCCGCCTCGGCGGAGAGCGCGGTGATCGGCCGGTCCCGGTCGTCACGGCGGCCCACCAGCCCCACCTGCCGGGTCATGGTCAGCCACGCTCGGGCGAGCTGCTCCCACCGTTGGGCCAGCGAAGCGGCCCGCCACACCTCGTACCCGCCGGTCGGCAGCACCTGCTGATCCGCCCCGTACCGGCCGGTGGTAGCACCGGGCATCTCCAGCTCACCGAGGAGCCCCGCCGCGTACGCGACCTCCAGCAACAGCGCTGTGGTCGGTTCGTCCAGCCCGGCGGTACGCGCCAACCGGCGCAGGTCCCGTACACCGATGCCACCCGAACGCAGCACCGGCGCGGGCTCGTCGCCGAGCTGCTCCAGCAGCCCTTCGGTGTGCCGGACCACCTCCATGCTCTGCCCGGCCCCGGCCGAGTCGACCGCCTTCGGCTCGCGCGGCGTGGCGGCCACCGGCGGTGGGCTGGTACGCAGCGGCCCGAGGGGGCCGCTGTCGCGGCGCAGCAGCAGGCCGACCTCGCGGGGCAGCTCCACAGTTCCGCTGGCAGTGGACGAGCCGGTCGTCGCCGGGACCAGCAGTCGGTTGTCGACGAGCCACCGCACCGGGGAGCCGGTCGGCGCGCCCCCGTTTGTCGGGTCGGAGAGGACCGGGTCCGCCGCGCCGAGCGGCGGCGCCTGCAACGCCCCCGGCGGCACGCTGCCCACCGGCGGGCCGGCCGCCAACCGGTCCAGGATCGCCCGGGCCGAGGGCGGGGCGGCGAGCACCGTCCGTCGGAGCTTCGCCGGGTCCGCGCAGAGCGCCGCAGTGCGCGGGTCCAGCTCCGCGGCCGGTCGGCCGAGCCCAGCGGGGTACGGGGAGACTTCGTCCACGGCGGGCAGCACCTGGAGCGCGTGCTCCGGGCCGTACAGCAGGAAGAGCGCACGCAGTCGGCCCACGGCGGCCCGGACGGCCGTCGGAGCCGGCGGTTGCGGCCCCGAGGTCGCCATCGCGAGCACTGTGTCGGTGGCAGTGGTGGCGTCGTCCGGGCTCCGGGTGAGGCGGGCGGCGTCGAGGATCTGGAGGGTGAACTGGTCCAGACCGTCCAGCGCGCGGGCCACGGAGACCCGGGACTGGGCTCGGATGGCCAGGGCGGAGACGTCGGCCGGCACGGGCACGACGAGGTCGGGCCGCAGCTGGAGGAGCGCGGCCAGTGACTCGTCGGGCAGCGACCGCAGGTGGTCGGCGAGTGAGGTGGTCATCGTCTTTCCACGCTAGCCCGGCACCGGGCTTCCGCGCCCCTCGGACGTCCGGTCGACTGGGAGTAGCCGGTACGTTTCTCGACATGCCCGCACTGACCGTCGGATTCGACCTCGACATGACCCTGGTGGACTCCCGCCCCGGCATCGCCGCGGCGTACCGGGCGCTGACCGCGAGGACCGGTGTGCCGGTCGACGCCGAGTTGGCGGTGTCCCGGCTCGGGCCGCCGCTGCGTACCGAGATCGCGCACTGGTTCCCGCCGGAGCAGGTCGAGTCGGCCGTGCGGGTGTATCGCGAGCTGTACCCGGCGTACGCGATCACCCCGACGCTCCTGCTGCCCGGTGCGGGAGACGCCATCGAGGCGATCCGTACGCGGGGTGGCCGGGTGCTGGTCGTCACGTCCAAGATCGGCCGGCTGGCCCGGTTGCACCTGGACCACCTCGGTCTCGCTGTCGACGAGTTGGCCGGCGACCTGTTCGCCGAGCAGAAGGCGACCGCTCTGCGGGAGCACGGCGCGACCCACTACGTCGGTGATCATGTCGCGGACATGGTGGCGGCCGCAGCGGCCGGGGTGCCCGGCATCGGTGTGGCAACCGGTCCGTGCTCCGCCGATGAGCTGCGCGCGGCCGGGGCGGAAGTGGTGCTGGACGAGCTCACCGAATTCCCAGCGGCGCTCGACCGGATGATCCAGCTAGCCTTGGAGCAGTAGCGGCTCAAGTGAAGCAGGGGTTTTCAGGTGCCTACGGGTCGAGTGAAGTGGTACGACACGGCCAAGGGATACGGCTTCGTCACGAGTGACGAGGGCGGCGACGTGTTCCTGCCCAAGGGGGCGCTGCCGGCGGGTGTCACCGACCTCAAGGGTGGCCAGCGGGTCGACTTCAGCGTGGTGGACAGCCGCCGGGGCGCGCAGGCCATGGGGGTCAAGCTGCTGGACGCGCCGCCGTCGATGTCGGAGCTGCGCCGTCGGCCGGCCGAGGAACTGCACGGCCTGGTCGAAGACATGATCAAGGTGCTGGAGGCGAAGGTCCAGCCGGACCTCCGCCGAGGTCGGTACCCGGACAAGAAGGCCGCGCAGAAGATCGCTCAGCTGGTCCACGCGGTGGCCCGCGAGCTGGAGGTCTGAGGCACCAGGCCGGCGGTGGCGGCCCGGTCGAGCAGTGCCGCCACCGCGGCGAAACCGGCCTCACCCAGGTCTGCGGTGAACTCGTTGACGTAGAGGCCGATGTGCCGGTCGACCACGTCGAGCTCCATCTCCTGGGCGTGCGCCAGCACGTACTCTCGGCTGGCCGCCGGGTCCGCCCAGGCCTGCCGGACCGACTCGCGGACCCAGCCGGCCGCGGCCGCCGGGTCGACCGCCCCGCGTCGGGCCAGGATCGCGCCGAGGGGGATGGGCAGGCCGGTGTCGGCCTCCCACCATTCGCCGAGGTCGACAAGGGCGCTCAGGCCGTGCCGGTGGTAGGTGAACCGGGCCTCGTGGATGACCAGCCCAGCGTCGTAACGCCCAGCCGCCACGCCCGGCATGATCTCGTGGAACGGGACCACCTCGATCCGGGCCGGCGGTCGCCCGGCCGACCAGAGCCGGAACAACAGGTACGCGGTGGTCCGGTCGCCCGGCACCGCCACCGTGGCGCCGGTCAGGTCGGTGCGGTCCGGCCCGCCGTCACTGTCGCCCCGGGTGAGCACCAGCGGACCGCAGCCGCGACCGAGGGCGCCGCCGCAGGGCAGCAGGTGGTAGTCGTCGAGCAGCCAGGGCAGCGCCGCGAAGCTCACCTTCACCAGGTCGAACGCGCCCCGCTCGGCCGCCGTGTTGGTGACGTCCACGTCGGCATACGTCACCTCGACCGGCGGCGCGCCGGGCACCCGCCCGTGCACCAGCGCGTGGAAGACGAACGTGTCGTTGGGGCAGGGCGAGATCGCCAGGGAGAGCGCCACACCCTCACGGTAGCCCCGCCCTCCGCCCGGGCTCTGTGCCCACCCCACGACTGTGATCCGCGTCCGTGCCGCGCAGCCTTGATCTGCGGCTGTGATCTGCGGCTGTGATCTGCGGCTGTGATCTGCGGCGGGGCGGCCGTACGAGCTGCGGCGGACGGCGCCGGTTGGAACAACGCGTGGAATCGACTGGTCGAGCAGGGTGGGGCACCCATCCCGGTCTCCCTTTGGAGCTGATGTCGTAAACGAATCGCCGGGAGTCGCGACAATGGCCCGGCGCTGGAGCAAGGGTGCTAGCTCAGAGCCCAACCCCAGCCCCAACTCCCGGCCCCAACCCCCGGCCCCAACCCCCGGCCCCAACCCCCGGCACCGGCACCGGCCCCAGCCCCGGGCCCGGCTGCGGCCCCAGCCCCGGGCCCGACCCCAGCCCCGGCCCCAGCCCCGACCCCAGCCCCAGCCCCGGCCCGGCCCTGGTTGCCCGGGGCCCCGAGACGGTGGTGATGCCGCAAACGATTCAGCTCCAAAGGGGTCGAGGGAGTAGGTCATCCACCGGTCGGCGAGGTTGTCCACAGCGTTATCCACAGCTCGGCGCAGGGTGTTGATAGCTCGCTGACCAGCCGGGAACATCGGCCTGTGACCGAGGCGAGTGACCACACCGACGAGGCCGGCGGAGCCGATCTCGGGCAGGCGCTCCGCGCGCTGCGTCGGCGGGCCGATCTGAGTCAGCGGCAGTTGGCCGAGAAATCCGGGGTGCCGCAGCCGACGCTTGCCCGAATCGAGTCGGGGCGGGCGCTCGATCCCCGATTCCGGACAGTGGAACGCCTCGTCCAGGCGGCGGGTGGGACGTTGGCCGTTGGCGTCCCACCATCCATCTCCGGCGTCACCGAACTCACGCCGGTTCCGCACGACGACATGCGCGACGAGGCGGGCCGCCGATACCCGGCTCACCTGGACGTCTGGCCGGTCCACGAGCCTCGGGACTGGCCCGGTGCCTGGTGGGCGGAGTGGTACCGGTTGCCACCCGAGCGGTATCCGCTCCCGCTGCCACCGGCCGCGTACGAGCTGAACCGGCGCTATCGCGACAATCGGCGCTGGGCTGCCGAGGTCCGGCGGACTGCGCAGGTGCGTCGGGTGATCAGTAGCGACCTGCCGGCCACCTGCTGGCGATATGTTGCCGAGCTTCCCGACGGCAAGCTGGTTGGTGAGCTGCGGGCCCATGAGCGGAGCCCATTCCTGGAGTACGGAGAGTGGCATCCGCACCTGCCGGAGCGGGAGATGGTGCTCGACGGCGTGCTTGTCGACGCCCGGTACCGGCGGTTGGGGCTCGGGCGTCGGCTGGTCACCGCGCTGGTGACCGGGATGCGCGAGGCGGGCATCGACGACGCGGCGGCTATCGCCGAGGGATCCGGCACCGACCTGCTGCGCGCGTGCGGCTTCGAGGCCGAGGCACGCCGCCCCACCGCACTGCGCCTGGGCCACCCGGGCAAACGCTACTTCTCCTGACCGTCGTCCGTTCAGCGCAGCGCCGGGTCAGCGCAGCGCCGGGTCAGCGCAGCGCCGGGGCTGCCGCGGTCAGGGCGGCCAGGGCTTCGCGCAGCCGCCAGGCGTCCCGGTCGCGGGGGCCGATCGGGTTGGAGATGGTGCGCAGTTCGGCGAAGGGAACCCCGGCCTGCGCTGCGGCGACCGCCACGCCGTACCCCTCCATGGCTTCGGCGACCGCTTCCGGATGCCTCCGGCGCAGCTCGTCGGTGCTGGCCGTGGTGCCGGTGACGGTGCTGACAGTGAGCACCGGGCCGGCCGTGGCCGTCGGCAGGGCCGCTCGCAGTGCCGCCAGCAGACCCGGGTCCGTCGGAACCCTGCTACCCGCACCGAGGAGCGCGGGCGACATGCCCAACTCGTCGACCGGTATGAAGCCGTCGGGCGACTCGGCGCCCAGGTCGGCGGCGATGCTGGCGGTGCCTAGCACCGTGTCGCCGACCTCGGCCCGCCCGGTGAAGCCGCCGGCCACGCCGGCGCTGACGACAGCACGGTACGGGCGGCCGGCGGCCTCGGCCAGCGCCAGCAGCCGGGCGGTGGCGGCACCGGCGACGGCCGGACCCACACCGATCGGGGTGACCGTCACGGTGGGGTCGGTCAGCCCGGCGCGGACCGCGTCCGCCTCGGCAGGAACCGCAGTCACCACCAGCAGACCGGTCACGAGAGTGAGCCGGGGGACTCGCGGCGGGTTTCGTCGTCGGCCCCGCCACCCGGGCCGCCAACTGCCGACGACGGGCGGTAGATGTGGTAGCCCGGCGGGGCGAGGCTCGGGTCGTCGTACTGCGGTGAGCTGGTCTGGGCCGGCGCCGGTGAGGTCGGTGTGGGGTCCCCGGGCTCGTCCGCCGGCTCGTCCTCGGTCAGTTCGTCGTCACCGAGCGGTCGGCCGGCAAGCTTCTCGCCGCGCAGCCGGGCCGCGGCCAGCACACCCCGGATCGCGGCCAGTACGCCGACCCCGGCGGCCACGGCGATGCCCATCCTGCCATCGAACGGCACCAGCCCGAGCCCGCCGCCGGCGACGAAGGCGAGCATCAGCACCGTCTCCGAGTGGGCGAAGGAACTGGCCCGTAACCGTTCCGGGATGCGCTCCTGGATCGAGGCGTCCACGGCCAGCTTCGCTATCCCGCTGGCCAGCGCGGCGACCAGGCAGAGCAGGGCGACCATCAGCAGCGAGAACTGGATGACGGCGAGCACCGCCACCCCGGCCACGATGATCATGCTGCTGGACTGGATGGCGGTCGGCCGGTGGATGCGCAGTCGGGTGCCGATGGCGGTGGCCAGGAAGGTGCCGACCGCGAGCGCGCCGCCGACCACGCCCAACGCCCACTCGGCGCCCAGATCCCGGCCGAACACGACTGTGGTCAGGTCGCCCTTCTTGATCGCGAAGGCGAGGAAGAGCAGCAGGAAGCCGTAGAGCGCGCGTAGTGTCGCCGCGCCGATCAGGGTGGCGATCACCAGCCGGCCGGACGGTCGGCCCCGGCCCAACGGCCGGTCGCCACGGCGGCGGCCCAGCGCGCGCAGGGGCCGGGGGACCCGCTCCGGTGGCTCCGAGTCGGCCTTCGGCGGCAGCCGCAGCGAGATCACCATGCCGACCAGGAAGATCAGCGATGCGACCCGTAGCGGCCACTGCGGCCCGAACCAGAACGCGGCCAACCCGATCGGTGCCACCAGCGCACCCGCGACGGTGCCGTAGACGCTGGCCCGGGCACCTACCTGGGACAGGCCGAGCCCTTCCGGCAGCAATCGGGGCACCGCCGCGGAGCGGGCCACGCCGTACGCCCGGGAGAGCGCGAGCACCCCGAACGCGGCCGGGTAGAGCCCGAAGCCGTGGATGTAGTCGGAGATCAACCAGGCCAGGAAGGCGCGGCCGAGCATCGTCGCGGCCAGGGCGTACCGCCGGCCGTGCCGGAAGTGGTCCAGCAGCGGGCCCACCACCGGGGCGAGCATCGCGAACGGCACCATGGTCACCAGCAGGTAGAGCGCGACCTTGCTGCGGGCCTCGCCGAGGGGCACGTTGAAGAAGATCGTGCCGGCCAGACCGATGGCGATCAGGGTGTCACCGGCGCAGGAGAGCGCGTGCAGGTCGAACAGGCGAACCATGCCGACCTCGCCGCCGGCACCCCGGGCGCGGGCCCGACCGGCTCGGCGGGTCACCCAGCGGCCGCTGCCCACCGAACCACGCAACAGCAGACGGATGGCGCGAATGCCGGTGCCGACGGTCCGCCCGAGGACGGAACGCCCGGAGCGGGAGTACGACGGCATGCGCACCATCCTCGCCCATCTGATCCGGGTACGCCGCACCACCGCTGGGAAAGGTTCCCCGGGAGTCCCTGTCACCCCTGCGAGGCGCATGGGGAACAATGGTCTGGTGACCAGGCCCGCCTCCACCCGTGCCGCCCGTCTCGACCAGGTCTGCGCCGCCGCCGTCGAGGTGGCCCGCGCTGGCATCACCGAGGTGGACGCCGACGATGTCGGCGACCACCTGCAGGTCGTTGCCGAGGGCGATCGGCTGGTCACCCACTACTTCGAATGTCGCCTCGCCGGCTACAACGGCTGGCGCTGGGCGGTCACCGTCACCCGGGTGCCGCGCAGCAAGACGGTGACCATCTGCGAGACGGTGTTGCTGCCCGGCCCGGACGCACTGCTCGCGCCCGGCTGGCTGCCCTGGCAGGAGCGGCTCAAGCCGGGCGACCTGGGGCCGGGTGACCTGCTCCCGACCTCGCCCGACGACGATCGACTGGTCCCCGGTTACCTGCTCTCCGACGACCCGGCGGTCGAGGAGACGGCCTGGGAGTTGGGCCTCGGGCGGGCCCGCGTGCTCTCCCGGGAGGGCCGCATCGACACGGCGCAGCGCTGGTACGAAGGTGACCACGGCCCCGCCGCGGCCATCTCGTCCGCCGCTCCGTCCGCCGCCCGCTGCGGCACCTGCGGGTTCTACCTGCCGCTGGCCGGTGCGATGCGGCAGGCATTCGGGGCGTGCGGCAACTTCTACGCCCCCGACGACGGGCGGGTGGTGAGCGCCGACCACGGTTGCGGCGCCCACTCCGAGACGTTGATCGAGGCGGCCGAGACCGCCGTCGACGAGCTGCCCACTGTGTACGACGACAGCGCGGTGGAGGCCATGTCGGTCAGCCGGGCTCCGGGCTCGGTGGAGGCCGCTGAGCCGGCGGAGCCGTACGGCCACTCCTGATCGTCCGCGCCGGAGTGCGTCCGGGCGCGGCCAGCTCACCTCGCCCGGCGGCGTCGTCTGTTGGCGTCGTGCCGCATCATCACGGCGAGGCCCGGGAAACCCCACAGGAAACCGGCGAGGCAGGTCCAGAGCCAGTTCTGGTGACCGTGGTCGGTCAGCCAGCCCCGGAAGAAGATCAGCAGGACCAGCCCGGCCACCGCCCACGCGATCAACCCGGCGAGGGCGAACGGCACCATCGGCGGATCCAGTGGTGCGGGCCGCGGTGGCTGCTCGTTCGGCATTCGGCAAGCGTACGGGATCTACTTCCCCTGCCCACCGACGATCTGGGACGATGCGCGCGACAACTGGAAGATCACCTGCGAGGACCTGATGGCAGTAGCGCCGCCCGAGAACGGCACACCTCCCAACCCCGCTCATCCGCGTAACGGTTTCGACCGTTTCTTCGAGATCTCCGCCCGTGGCTCGACGGTGAGCCGTGAGGTACGCGGTGGCCTGGCGACCTTCTTCACGATGGCGTACATCGTGGTGCTCAACCCGCTGATCCTGGGCGGCGCAGTCGACGGTGACGGCAAGAGCCTTCCGATTCCCGCGCTGGCTGCCGCGACCGCGCTGGTCGCCGGCCTGATGACCATCCTGATGGGTGTGGTTGGCCGGTTCCCGCTGGCGCTCGCCGCCGGCCTGGGTGTCAACGCCCTGGTGGCGTACGAGATCGCACCCGAGATGACCTGGGCAGATGCGATGGGCCTGGTGGTGATCGAGGGTCTGATCATCGCGGTGCTGGTGCTGACCGGTCTGCGGACCGCTGTGTTCCGCTCGGTGCCGACCCAGATGAAGAGCGCGATCGGGGTCGGCATCGGTCTGTTCCTGACCATCATCGGCCTGGTGGACGCCGGCTTCGTCCGGCGCATCCCGGATGATGCCAACACCACGGTTCCGGTCGGCCTGGGCATCGGCGGCAAGCTGGTGAGCTGGCCGATGCTGGTCTTCGTGGTGGGCCTGCTGATCACGCTGGTGCTGGTGGTCCGTCGGGTGAAGGGCGCGATCCTGATCGGCATCCTCGCCTCGACGGTGCTCGCGGTGATCGTGGAGGCGGTCGGCAACATCGGCCCGTCGTTCGTCAACGGTCAGCCCAACCCGAAGGGTTGGTCGCTGAACGTGCCGGAGCTGCCGAAGTCGGTGGTCGACCTGCCGGACCTGTCGCTGCTCGGCAAGTTCAACGTGCTGGACTCGTGGGGCCGGGCCGGTTGGCTTGTCGTGCTGATGTTCATCTTCACGCTGTTGATCACGGACTTCTTCGACACCATGGGCACGATGGTCGCGGTCGGCCAGGAAGGTGGCCTGCTCGACGAGCAGGGCACCCCGCCGAAGGCCAAGGAGATCCTGCTTGTCGACTCGATCGCGGCGGCGGCCGGCGGTGCGGCCAGCGCCTCCAGCAACACGTCGTACATCGAAAGCGCCGCCGGTGTCGCGGAGGGTGCGCGGACCGGCGTGGCCAACCTGGTCACCGGCGCGCTCTTCCTGCTTGCGATGTTCCTGGCGCCGCTGGTCGTGATCGTGCCGTTCGAGGCGGCGTCGACGGCCCTGGTGGTGGTCGGGTTCCTGATGATGACAGCGGTGCGGACGATCGACTGGTCCGACTACGAGATCGCCATTCCGGCGTTCCTCACCATTGTGTTGATGCCGTTCACCTACTCGATCTCCAACGGGATCGGCGCTGGTCTGATCACCTTCGTGGTGGTCAAGCTGGCGCGGGGCAAGGCCCGGGATATCCACCCGTTGCTGTACGGGGTGGCCGCGCTCTTCGTGCTGTACTTCCTGCGTGGGCCGATCGAGTCCCTGGTGCTGTGAGCGCGTCCGGGCGGGGAGTCGATCGGGATTCCCCGCCCGTACCATCTGAATCCCCTCGTGAGCCTGGTCATAACGGATGTCGTTAGCCATGCTCATTAGTTAAGCTAACTACTGTGACGGAGCGGACGGTGACGGCGGAACGCGTGCCACCGGCGCAGCTGGCTCCCCAGCTGCGTGATGCGATCACCCGACTCAACCGGCGGGTCCGACAGGCCCGGCCGGTCGGCGACCTCACGGTCACCCAGGTCTCCGCGCTCACCAGCCTGCGGCTGGCGGGCGCGATGACACCCCGGGAACTGGCCGACGTTGAGCGGGTGCAGCCGCCGACGATGACCAAGATCGTCGGAAAGTTGGAGGACCGCGGCCTCGTGCGGCGGACACCCCATCCGACCGACGGGCGGCAGGTCATCCTCGCGGCGACCGAGGGAGGACAGGCCGTGCTCGACCAGTTCGAGCGGGCCCGCGACGAGTGGCTGGCCCACCGGCTGGCCGCACTCGACGAGGACGAACGGGAGACCCTGCAGAGGGCCGCCGAGATTCTTCAGCAGCTCGCTCGCGCCTGAGCCGCGCCCGCGCCACCGGGTCCGTGCCGTCACGTGTCGATGACGCGTACGTCCGGAGGAGGCGCACCAAGAGTGCAGGCGAAGCTGAGCACGATGTTCCAGTCCCTACAGGTCCGCAACTACCGCCTCTTCGCATCCGGGCAGCTGATCAAGTTGATCGGCGTCTGGATGATGTTCATCGCCCAGGACTGGCTCGTCCTCGAGCTCTCCAACAACTCGGCGACCGCGCTCGGCGTGGTCACCGCCTGCCAGTTCACCCCGGTGCTCCTGCTCACCCTGCTCTCCGGCCGGCTCGCCGACCGGTACGACAAGCGGGTGCTGCTCTTCGCCGCCAACGCCTTCTGGAGCCTGCTGGCGCTCGGCATGGCGGTGCTGGTCCTCACCGACCTGGTGCAGCTCTGGCACGTCTTCGCCTTCGCCGCGTTGCTCGGCACGGCCAACGCGGTGGAGACCCCGGTCCGGCAGGCGTTCGTCTCCGAACTGGTCGGCACGCCGCTGCTGCCCAACGCGCTGTCGCTGAACGCCGCCGTGTTCAACTCCGCCCGGATCGTCGGCCCGGCCGTGGCCGGCCTGGCCATCGCCGCGTTCGACGTGGGCCCGGTCTTCCTCTTCACCGCCCTCAGCTCGGTCGCGCCCCTGGTCAACGTCGTCCGGATGCGGACGACCGAGCTGCACCGCGACGCCCTGCTGCCCCGCGACGAGCGGGCGTCCGCCCGGGTCGTCGACGGGCTGCGGTACGTGTGGCGCCGCCCCGACCTGCTGCTGCCGATGGCGATCATGTCGGTGATCGGCATGTCGCTGTTCAACTTCCAGCTCACCCTGGCCGCGTTGGCGAAGACGGTCTTCCACACCGGTGCCGCCTCCTTCGGCCTGTTCAGCACTGCGCTGGCCGTCGGCGCGCTCGGCGGCGCGCTCAGCGGCACCGGTCGGCGTAGCCGCCCGTCTGTGTGGCTGGTGCTCGGCGCGGCGATCGCCTGCGCAAGCTTCGGCACCCTGGTCGGCCTCTCCTCGGCGTACTGGCTGGTGGTGGCGCTGCTGGTGCCGACCGGCTTCTGCATGGTCTTCTTCGCCCAGGCAGCCAACCAGCGGATCCAGATGGGCGTCGACGCGGCCTTCCGGGGACGGGTGATGGCCCTGTGGGTGCTGGTGTTCCTGGGCACCAACCCGGTCGGCGCGCCGCTGATCGGCTGGGTCGCGGAGCACTACGGTGCCGGTGCCAGCATCTGGATGGGTGGGCTCATCTCGCTGGCCGCCGCGCTGGTCGCCCTCACCTGGCAGCTGCGCCACTCCGGTGCCCGGCTGCGGTTCCGGGTGCTGCCGATGCCCCGCTTCTACGTCACCTCCACCGACTGCTGAGGTTTACCGCCGGCGCCGGCCGCGTCCGGTTGCGCGGATGCGGCCAAACCGCTGGCGGGGTGGCACGGTGGGGCTTAGCGTCGATACGTGGGAGTCGGACGCGCGCTGATGCTGGCCCTGGCGTTCCTCGCCGTGGCCACGCTGCCGGCAGCGTTCGCCCTGCTCTTCTGCTACGACGAGATCCTCGACCGGGTGGTCTGCGGCTGGTCCGAGTGGCGTGACCGGCGCCGGGAGAGGCGCACGATCGCCCGTCTCGACCGGGCCATCGAAGCCGACGCGCTGACCCGGGACATCGACCTCAGCGAGTTCGACAGCGCTGACCGCCGGCCGCTGGAGCAGCTCGCCGCCGACCTGCGCCGTCTCGGCGGTCAGCGGGTCGGCGGCAGCGGTCGCTCGATGGTCTGGCACAGCGCACTGCTGGAGGCGTACGACGACCGGCTTCGTCTCGCCTGCCGCGCGCTCGGCATCGCCGAGCACCTCGCCGAGCTCGAGGGCGTCGACCAGGAGATCGAGCGGGTCCGGGTGGAGGGCGTGCTGCATGCCGCCGGGCTGGCCCTTCCGGCGGCCCGAGCCGGGCTTCGGCAGCGGCACCGCTGAGCGGACGCACGCTGTGCGACTCTTCGTCGCGGTCCGCCCGTCCGTCGAGGCCGTCAACCATCTCGCCGCACAGGTCGCGCGTCTGCGCGTCGCTGCGGCGGCCGCCGCCGGCGTCAGTGTCCGCCTCGCCGACCCGGCCGACCTGCACCTCACAGTGGCGTTCCTCGGTGCGGTCGAGTCTGCCCGGTTGGTCGAGGTGGACAGTGCGCTCGGCTTGGCCGTCGAGCGGTTCCGGAACGGCCGGGACGCCGTGCCCCGGTTGAGTCTCGGCGGTGGCGGCCGGGTCGGCCTGGACGGGTACGAAGGGCCATCGTGGCCGGCATCGGAGCTGCTGCTGGTGCGCAGCCACCTCGGCGGCCGACCACGCTACGAACGGATAGCCGCCTGGTCGCTGTGACCCGGCGGCACGTGGCTGGTCGCGCTGGACGGCCTGCTGCGAAGAACCTCGCGGGCCTGTTCGGCGGCACGGGTGATGCTCTCGCTGATGAAGTCGAGGAAGCGGGCGATGTTCTCCAGACGAACGGCGGCTGGGGTGTGCGCGCCGAGGAGGGCGACACCCTGGCGTGCGGTAGCGACGAGATGGTCATTGGCCCGAGCGCTGGCGATCGTCGCCTGGAAGAAGAGTTCGTCGTCGACGACGTAGCGGTCGCGGCGGCGATCGTCGCGTTCGCGGCGGACGAGGCTCTGGCTCTCCAGGAAGGTGATCGCCTTGGAGATCGACGCCGGGCTGACCTGGAGGCGCTGGGCGAGCTCGGACGCGGTGAGACTGCCCGAGTCGGTGAGGAACAAATTGGCCAACACTCGGGCCCCCATCTTGTTCAGACCGGAGGCCATGAGGACTGTGGTGAACACCTCCTCGTAGTCGGCCATGGCCTGGGCGTCGCGTCCGTCTGGTCGATGGGCAGCCTCGGCGCCACGTGAGGGGGCGGGCTTGCGCCGGTGGGCGCGGCGCTCGGTCGCGTGGTGGGCCAGATCGGCGCGGTAGCCGGTGGGGCCGCCGTTGCGCATCACCTCGCGCGTCACGGTCGAGGTGGGGCGGTGGAGGCGTCGGGCGATCTCGGCGTAGGGGAGGCTGTCGGCCAGCCCCAGCGCGATCTGCTGGCGCTCCTGCTGGGTGAGCCTGCCTCCTGGCATCGCGATCTCCCTCGTGGTCCCCGTAGGGCGGCGGCCCCAGACCCCGCCACCATAGCGTTAACCCACACATCAATGCAACGACGACAGGGAATGCGTTGCGTTAGGTTCAGGGCGTTTGCAACAATCCCATCGCTATGAACAGCCAGAACGCTG
This sequence comes from Micromonospora sp. NPDC048843, assembly GCF_040649965.1. NCBI lineage: Bacteria > Bacillati > Actinomycetota > Actinomycetes > Micromonosporales > Micromonosporaceae > Micromonospora > Micromonospora sp. NPDC048843. The sequence goes on along the minus strand of NZ_JBEZGJ010000040.1, from coordinate 26,227 downwards.
TCCTGCTGCAACAGGGTTGTTGCAAAAACTGGAAAGCAACGTAGCGTTTCCCACATCGGAAACAAGCGCCGACCTGGGAGAGCACGATGCAGACGTTCGACACCCCCGCCCCCATCTCCGCCGTCCTGGACATCCCCGCCGGACGCATCCAGCTCATCGCCGCGGACCGCGCCGACACCACAGTCGAGGTCCTCCCGGCCGACCCCGCCAAGAGCAGCGACACCACTGCCGCCGACCAGACCACAGTCGCCTACGCCGACGGCGTCCTGCGAATCACCACCGCACGTCCCATCAACAAGCCCTTCGGCCCCTCCGGCTCCCTGGAGGTCACCGTCCGGGTGCCCGCCGACTCCCGTATCGAGGCCAGGGCCGCCAGCGCCGAGCTGCGGGGCGTCGGCCGCCTCGGCGACGTCACAGTCGACGGGGCGTACCGGCAGATCAAGATTGACGAGGCCGCCAGCGTTCGCCTCACCGCCATCGACGGTGACGTCGAGATCGGGCGGCTCAACGGACCCGCCGAGATCAGCACCGCCCGAGGCGACATCACTGTCGCCGAGGCCGTGCGCGGCACTGTCGTCCTCCGTACCCAGTCCGGCGACATCTCGGTCGCGGCGGCGGCCGGCGTCTCGGCCGCACTGGACGCCGGCACCGGCCACGGCCGCGTCAGCAACGCCCTCAAGAACGACGGCACCCTCGAGCTCGACATCCACGCCAGCACCATGCAGGGCGACATCAACGCCCGCAGCCTCTGAGAAGGACGGATCGAGATGACGAACAACAGCGTGTCCTCGGCCAGTTCGGCGTGGACCGGCATGGTGCCGGTCGACGACACGGCCCTGGCCGTCACCGACACCGGCGGCCCCGGCATCCCAGTGGTCTACCTCAACGGCCAGTTCGCCACCCAGGGCTATTGGCGGCGGGTCATCACCGAGCTGGGCACCGAATTCCGGCACATCACCTACGACGAGCGGGCCCGTGGCAGGAAGTCGAAGCGATCAGCCGACTACTCGTTCGAAGCGGCAGTCCGGGACGTCGACGCCGTTCTCGCAGCTCGGGGGGTGGCCCGGGCGGTGCTGGTGGGCTGGTCCTACGGAGCGGTGGTCGGGGCGCACTGGGCCAACCGGAACCCGGAACGGGCCCTGGGCGCGGTCCTGGTCGACGGTGCGTTCCCGCACGACTGGCTCGACGAGGCCATGGCGCAGCGGATCCGCAAGATGTTCCGACGGATGAACCTGTTCATGCCGCTGCTGCGCCCGACCGGCCTGACCCCACGGATGAACGCCGGCCAGATGGCGGACAGCAACATCGAACTGGGCGAACTCTCCCGCGAGCGCGAACTCGGCCCGGTGCTGGACACCATCACCGTCCCGGTTCGGTACGTGGTCGCCTCGGGAACATCCCTCGGCAGTCGCGGGGACGAACAGGAGCAGATCCGCGCCAGCCTCGACACGGTGACCGCCCGCAACCCGCACATCACCATCGGGGCGAAGGTCGCCAGCAACCACGGTGCGATCCTCAAGAAGGACTTCCGCGCCGTCGCCGAGGCCGTACGCGGGGTCGCCGCCCCTCATCGCGAAGACGCCGGAGACATTCGGTGAGATCCGAACGCGCGCGTTGACGGGTGACGCGAGGTCACCCGTCAACGCCCAGCGTCAGGAAGATTCGCGGGCGGCCGGGCCGCTGCCGAAGAGCACGTCGTCCCAGCTCGGCAACCGCTTGCGCGGCTTGCCGTTGGCGTCGGTGGACTCGCCGCCGGCGGCCGCCGCGGCGCCCGTCCGGCGGGGCCGCAGCACCGCCAGCGACGGCACGGCCGGGACCTCCTTGGGCGCGTCCGAATCGTCGTCGAAGGCCGAACCCTGGCCACCGCCGAGCAGCGCGGCGGCACCCCCACCGACCGGCCGCTGCCGGGGCGCGTCCGACCCGGCCAGGGCAGCCGGGGTACGCGGCTCCAGCCCGCGACCCGACGAGGCGCCGAGCGGGCGGTCCAGGGAGGCGAGCAGGGCGTCACGGCCGGCCCGGATCGGATCACGGCCAGGACGCGGGTGCTCGGACGCCGCCGGCAACCCGTGCCCGCCACGACTCGGCTCACCACGCGACGGACCAGGCAGGGCATGCCCGCCGCGCTCCGGTGCCGGCTCCTGGCCGAGGATCGGCGTGGGTCGCTCGGCGCACAGGTACTGCGCCATGTCGTCGTGCGGGGCGACCGACTGCCGGGTCTTGTCCAGATCCCAGATGGCCTGAGCGGTGGCCTTGCCCGACGGCCAGGTGGCGATGATCCGCCAGGTGCCGTCGTCACGCCGGTACGCGTCCCAGGAGATCTTCTCGGTGTCGATGCCGTGCTGGCTCAGCCGACCGTTCACCACCTCGGCGAGCGGGGTGGGCTTCTCCGCGCCCTTGAGGCGGGTGCGGCGGGCGTGCTGGGCGAGCATCGCCCGCTCCTGCAACACCGGGCCGGCGTAGCGCAGCACCCGGTCGACAGGCACCCCGGCGATCCGGGCGACATCCTCAGCGGACTCACCGGAGCGGATGCGGGCCTGAATGTCCCGAGGAGACAGTGACGGAACCGGGTCGGCCGCGGTCGGCGCCACAGCGAGCGGCGGCGCACCGGGCTCGGCGTGCAGCGCACCGGAGATCCGTTCGTCGATCGGCAGGGCGAGCAGCCGCCCGACCTCGTCGGCGAGAACCAGGGCATGGCCGTCCTCGGAGAGGGCGACGAAGCGTACTGGGCGCATAGCGTTGCCTCCGTCCCGCTTCGCTGGCCGCACGCCACGAGTCGGCCACCCAGGCGTCTCGGACCACCGTACGCGCATCTGCCTCAGGGTGGGGGAAGCGACACCCCGCATGTCGTGACTGAGCTGCGGCGATGATCACGGTCGGTGTCCGTGGAAGCCCCAACGGACACCGACCGTGACCGAACGTCAGAGTCGCTCGACCACGTAGTCGATGGACGCGGTGAGCGCCTCGACATCGGCCGGCTCGACGGCCGGGAACAGCGCCACCCGCAGCTGGTTGCGACCGAGCTTGCGGTAGGGCTCAGTGTCCACGATGCCGTTGGCGCGCAGCGCCTTGGCGATCGCCGTGGCGTCCACCCCGTCGGCGAAGTCGATGGTGGCGACGACGTTGGAGCGCAGCGCCGGGTCGGTGACGAACGGGGTGGCCACGCTGGACCGCTCGGCCCAGCCGTAGACAGCGGCGGCGCTCTCGGCGGTGCGCTTCGCCGCCCAGGACAGGCCACCCTGCGCGTTCATCCAGTCGGTCTGCTCGGCGGCCAGGAAGATGGTGGCCAGCGCCGGGGTGTTGTAGGTCTGCTCCAGCCGCGAGTTGTCGATCGCGGTGACCAGGTCGAGGAAGGCGGGGATGTAGCGCCCGGACGCCTTGATCTCGGCGGCCCGGTCCAGTGCGGCCGGAGACATCAGAGCCAGCCAGAGACCGCCGTCGGAGCCGAAGCACTTCTGCGGGGCGAAGTAGTAGACGTCGGTCTCGCCGACGTTGACCTCCAGGCCACCCGCACCGGAGGTCGCGTCGACCAGCAGCAGCGAGCCCTCGTCGGCACCGGCCACCCGGCTGATCGGGACGGCCACACCGGTCGAGGTCTCGTTCTGCGGGGTCGCGTACGCGTCCACGCCGGACTCGGCGACCAGGGTCGGCGCGCTGCCCGCGTCGGACTTGCGGACGGTCGGCTCACCGAGGAACGGGGCGTCCTTGACCGACTTGGCGAACTTGGCGCCGAACTCGCCGAAGCTGGCGAACTGGGCCCGGTCGCGAATCAGGCCGAAGGTGGCGACCTCCCAGAACGCGGTGGTGCCGCCGTTGCCGATGACCACCTCGTAGCCCTCGGGCAGCGAGAAGAACTCGGCGATGCCGGAGCGCAGCCGGGCCACCTGGTCACGGACCGTCTTCTGCCGGTGCGAGGTGCCGAGGTAGGTGGTCGCGACCTCGGCGAGAGCGGACACCGCCGCCGGGCGGACCTTGGACGGGCCGCAGCCGAAGCGTCCATCGGCGGGCTTGATCTCATCGGGAATCCGGATGATCGGTGCGTCAGCCACGGTCTTGAAGATCCTTCCGCAAGGGCGAGGGCGGGCCCGGCGACACTGCCGGCCCTCATCCTCGCACCCGCACCGGACGGCGATGGGCGGGGTCCCGGCGGTCGGTCTGAGTCCTTCGCCACAGTCGGCTCCGGTGGCCGACGACAATGACCACCCTCCGACGCGCGACGTAGACAAGGGCCCCTCCTCGACGCCCGGCGTCGGGGAGGGGCCCTTGTCTACCAGCTCAGACGCCGTGCGGGATGGCCGCCCAGCCCTCGACGTCGGACGGCTTGCGGGTCTCCGGGCCCATGTAGCGGGCGGACGGGCGGACCAGCCGCTGCAGGCGCTTCTGCTCCAGGATGTGCGCGCTCCAGCCGCCCATCCGCGCGCAGGTGAACATCGAGGTGAACATGTGCGCCGGCACCTCGGCGAAGTCCAGCACCACTGCCGACCAGAACTCGACGTTGGTGGCCAGCACCCGGTCCGGGCGGCGGGCCTGAAGCTCGGCCAGTGCCGCCTTCTCCAGCGCCTCGGCGATCTCGAAGCGCGGCGCGCCCAGCTCCTTGGCCGTACGCCGGAGCACTCGGGCGCGCGGGTCCTCGGCACGGTAGACGCGGTGGCCGAAGCCCATCAACCGCTCGCCGCGGTCGAGGACGCCCTTGACGTAGCCCTCCGCGTCGCCGCTGCGCTCCACCGCCTCCAGCATGCTGAGCACGCGGGACGGGGCGCCGCCGTGCAGCGGGCCGGAGAGGGCGCCGATGCCCGACGAGATGCAGGCAGCCGCGTCCGCCCCGGTGGAGGCGACGATGCGGGCGGTGAAGGTGGACGCGTTCAGGCCATGCTCGGCGGCCGAGATGAAGTACGCGTCGACGGCCTTGACGTGCCGCGGGTCGGGCTCGCCGCGCCAGCGCTTCATGAACCGCTCGACGATGGTCTGCGCCTTGTCGATCTCCTTCTGCGGCACCGCCGGCAGGCCGAGGCCGCGGGCGGACTGGGCGACGAAGGAGAGCGCGGTCACCGAGACCCGGGCGAGATCCTCACGGGCCTGCTCGTCGGAGATGTCCAGCAGTTGGTTGAGCCCCCAGTACGGGGCCAGCATGGCGACCGCGGACTGCACGTCGACGCGGATGTCACCGGAGTGCACCGGCACCGGGAACGGCTCCGCCGGCGGCAGGCCCGGGCCGAACCGGCCGTCGACAAGCAGTGCCCACACGTTGCCGAACGACACCTGGCCGATCAGATCCTCGATGTCGACCCCGCGATAGCGCAGCGCACCGCCCTCACGGTCAGGTTCGGCGATCTCGGTCTCGAAGGCGACGACGCCCTCCAGCCCGGGTTTGAAATCAGCCATGTCGCTCTCCTGGATCTGGTCGGTGCGCCCGATCGCTCATCCGGCCCGATCGGCCGAGCGCCTCAAGGCGACCCTCAGGGATGTGTTCGGAACATACTGCCTGCTGAGTAAGGGATACGCGACCCGCTGCGACTGTGCTGCACGCGACATCCCCGGACGCGCATTCTCCGCCCGGCTCAGTGAGACTGGGGCAGGGTGGGCTGGTCAGCGCGGGAGGGTGCTGGCGGGGCCCCCGAGAAGGAGTGGGGACGTGACGGGTGACACACCCGCCCCGGCCGCGATGCGTAACGAGTACGCCGCGGACCTGGGCCTGACCGAGGCTGACCTGGCCAGCGACTGGCACACCCAGTTCGACAGCTGGTTCGCCGACGCGGTGGCCTTCGGGCTACCCGAACCCAACGCCATGGTGGTGGGCACCGCCGACTCGGCCGGCCGGCCGAGCGGGCGGACGGTGCTGCTGAAGGGGTACGACCCGGAGGGCTTCGTCTTCTTCACCAACCACCTGTCGCGCAAGGGCGTCGAGACGACTGCCAACCCGTACGCCAGCCTGGTCTTTCCGTGGTTTCCCATGCAGCGTCAGGTGGTGGTCGCCGGACGGGTCGTGCCCGTCGACCGCGCCACGAGCGAGGCGTACTTCGCCAGCCGGCCGCGCGGCTCCCAACTGGGTGCCTGGGCCAGCCCGCAGTCCCAGGTGGTGTCGGGTCGGGCGGCGCTGGAGCAGCGGTACCAGGAGGTGGCCGAGCGGTTCGCCGACCAGGCCGAGATCCCGACCCCTTCGCACTGGGGCGGGCTGCGGGTCCAACCCGAGTCGGTGGAGTTCTGGCAGGGCCGGGCCGGCCGGTTGCACGACAGGCTCCGCTTCCGTCGCCTCGACGACTGTGGCTGGATCGTCGAGCGGTTGGCGCCGTGACGGGTGTGCGGGAGACCCGGCCGCGCGCAGCGCGCCGCTGGGCGATCGACGTGCGCCCGCTGCGGGTTCCGGCGTACCGCCGGCTCTGGCTCGGCAACACGGTGGCGATGTTCGGCTTCCAGTTCACCGCCGTCGCGGTGCCGGTGGAGATGTACGCCCTGACCCGGGACTCGTTCTGGGTGGGCCTGCTGGGCGTGGCGGCCTTCGTACCGTTGCTGGTCTTCGGGCTCTGGGGCGGCGCGGTCGCCGACGCCCGTGACCGGCGTGCGGTGCTGCTCGGCGGCTCATTGTTGCTCTGGGCATCCACTCTCGGGCTGCTGCTTCAGGCGGTGCTGGACGTGGGCAGCCCGGTGCTGCTGCTGGCGTTGATGGCGTTGCAGTCGGTGGCGTTCGCGATCAGCTCGCCGGCCCGCAGCGCCATGCTGCCCCGGCTGGTGCCGGAAGACCTGGTGGCGTCCGCCACCACCCTGAACTACACGACCTTCACCGCAGCCTCGGTCGCCGGCCCGCTCGCCGCCGGCCTGATCCTCTCCGCCTCGCCGGACACCACTGTGGTCCTGCCGATCGCCTACGGGCTGGACGCGGTGCTGTTCACCGCGATGCTCTGGGCCGCGCTGCGGCTGCCCGCACTCCCGCCCGAGCCCACCGCCGACGGCCAGGCCCGCCGTGCCGGTCTGGCCAGCGTCGTCGACGGGTTCCGCTACCTGGCCACCACACCGGTCCTGCTGCTGTCCTTCGGGGTGGACCTGATCGCGATGATCCTCGCCATGCCGCGTGCCCTCTTTCCGGAGATCGCGCACGAGCGGTTCGGCGGCGGTGGCTCGGTCGGTCTGCTCTACAGCGCCATCGCGATCGGCTCGATGATCGGCGGGTTGACCTCCGGCTGGATCGGCCGGCTCCGCCGCCAGGGGCTCGGCCTGGTGCTCGCTGTGGTCGGCTGGGGCCTCGCTATCGCCGCGGCCGGGTTGGCCCACCAGCTCTGGCTGATGGTCGTGCTGCTCGCCGTGGCCGGCGCCGCCGACCTGATCAGCGCGGTGCTGCGTCAGTCGATGCTGCTGGTCTACGCACCGGACCGGATGCGCGGCCGACTCCAGGGCGTGAACACGGTAGTGGTGGCGGGTGGCCCACGCCTGGGCGATCTACGCGCCGGCACCATGGCCGCCGGGTTCGGTGGCGGGGTGGCCTGGGTGGCCGGTGGGCTCGCCTCCGCGGTGCTCGTGGTGGTGCTCGCTGTCGCGTTCCCGGCGCTGCTGCGCTACCGGGCGGCGGCGGCGTCGAGCGACAACCGGACCTGACCGGTTAGGGTCGCCGACATGGAAAGCCCCGATCAGCGCCCGTTCTCCGGCGCCCAGTGGACCATCTCCGCCGCCGGCCACGAGGCCGTCATCGTGGAGGTCGGCGGTGGGCTCCGGACGTACCGGCACGACGGCGTCGACCTGCTCGACGGGTACCAGACCGACGAGGTCTGCCCCGGTTGCACAGGGCAGGTGCTGGCACCCTGGCCGAACCGGATCCGCGATGGTCGCTACTCGTTCGACGGGCGGACGCAGCAGCTTTCGCTGACCGAGCCGGAGCGGCACGTGGCCATCCACGGGTTGGTCAACTGGGTGCCGTGGCAGTTGCTGGAGCAGTCGGCGGACGCCGTGACTGTCGGCTACGACCTGCCGCCGCAGCCCGGCTACCCGTGGCCGCTGCGACTGCGCAGCCGGTGGAGCGTCGACGCGGACGGGCTGCGCGCCGAGCACGAGGTGACGAACATCGGCGGGGAACTGGCCCCGTTCGGCTTCTCCGTGCACCCGTACCTGCAACTGCCGGGCGTCGCCGTGGACGACCTGGTGTTGCGGCTGCCCACCCGGAGCCGGGTGCTGGTGGACGGTCGGTTGCTGCCGGTGGGGGTGACCCCGGTGGCCGGCACCGAGTACGACTGGACCAGCCCTCGCCGGATCGGCGCGGCTGTGCTGGACTCCTGCTTCGGCGACGTGATCTCCGACGCCGACGGTGGTTCGTCGGTGAGCCTCACCGCGCCGGACGGTTCGGCCGCTGTGAGCATCTGGGCGGACGCCGAGTTCGGCTGGTGGCAGGTGTTCACCGGGGACGCCCTCACCGGCGAGCGGCACCGCCGCTCGGTGGCGATCGAGCCGATGACCTGCCCACCGGACGCGTTCCGGTCGGGCAAGGATCTGCTCACCCTCAAGCCCGGCACCACCTGGCGAGGTGCCTGGGGCATCCGCCCCGGCGCCTGATGGAGTTCGCCGAGGTCGTCCGCCGTCGGCGGATGGTGCGCAACTACGACCCGGACCGCCCGGTCCCGCCCGACGTGGTGGACCGGTTGCTCGACCACGCGGTCCGCGCGCCGTCGGCCGGCTTCGCCCAGGGCTGGGGTTTCCTGGTGTTGGAGGAGTTGGCCGATCGGGACCGGTTCTGGGCCGCCACCACCCCCGATGGCGGTGGGCGGGAGCGCTGGCTCGCTGGCATGCGTCGGGCGCCACTGATCGTGGTGCCGCACGCCAACGAGTCGGCGTACCTGCGGCGGTACGCGGAGCCGGACAAGGGTTGGACCGATCAGTCCACGGACCGGTGGCCGGTGCCGTACTGGCACGTGGACGCCGGATTCGCTGCGTTGCTGATGCTGCTCACCGCTGTGGACGAGGGGCTGGGGGCGTGTTTCTTCGGCATTCCGCCGCAGCGGCTCGCCGCCTACCGGGACGCATTCGGCGTGCCGGCGGAGTACCAACCCATCGGTGCCGTCACAATCGGTTACCGCGCAGCCGACCATCGGTCACCATCGTTGCGCCGTGGGCGTCGCCCGATGGACGAGGTCGTGCGGCGCGGCCGGTGGAACTGACGCGGACGTCCCGTTCGTCCGGTTGAGGATCGGACGAGCGATAGCGAAACTGACATCAGGGAGCAGAACGTAGCGTGCGCTGGGCCGCTAGGCTGGCACGGTCATCGGTGCCGCGCCGCGCGGTGCCCGCCGCGGCCCGGCTCGGCGCCGTCGGTCGGCCCGGCCACGGGGAGGGGAGCGTGCCGTCGTGATCTTCAGAGCGGTTCGGGACGGGCGTCCCTATCCGGAGCACAATCTGACGCTCAAGCAGTGGGCGGAGATCCCGCCAAGGCCACTGCGCCTGGATCAGATGATCACCACCAAGCGCGAGCTGGCGCTGGACAAGCTCCTCGCCGAGGATTCCACCTTCTACGGTGACCTCTTTCCGCACGTCGTGCAGTGGAACGGCGGGCTCTACCTGGAGGACGGGCTGCACCGGGCGCTGCGCGCCGCCCTCCAGCAGCGCAACCAGATCCACGCGCGGGTGCTGGTGCTCTCCGAGCCGATCGAGTGACGAGCCCTTCTTTCCCGCGCTGAACCTTCGTTAGGGTGGCGTCCATGACCGCTGCGCTGGACCTGCTCGACCTGGACCCGTCGCTCAGCGAGGAGGAGCGGCAGATCCGCGACGTCGTCCGTCAACTCGTCGACGACCGGGTGCGCCCACACGTCGCCGACTGGTACGAGGACGGCAAGGTGCCCGCCCGGGAACTGGCCCGCGAGTTCGGCAAGCTCGGCCTGCTCGGCATGCACCTGACCGGCTACGGCTGCGCCGGCGCCTCCGCTGTCGCCTACGGGCTGGCCTGCCAGGAGCTGGAAGCCGGCGACTCCGGCCTCCGCTCGCTGGTCTCCGTGCAGGGATCGCTCGCCATGTACGCCATCTGGCGCTACGGCAGCGAGGAGCAGAAGCAACTGTGGCTGCCGTCGATGGCCACCGGTGAGGCGATCGGTTGCTTCGGCCTGACCGAGCCGGATCACGGATCCGACCCCGCCTCGATGGCCACCCGGGCCCGCCGCGACGGCGACGACTGGGTGCTCACCGGCGGGAAGATGTGGATCACCAACGCCCCGATCGCGGACGTCGCGGTGATCTGGGCGCGCACCGACGAGGGCGTACGGGGCTTCGCCGTACCCACTGACACCCCCGGCGTCACGACCCGGGAGATCCGCCGCAAGATGTCGCTGCGCGCGTCGGTGACCGGCGAGATCGTGCTCGACGACGTCCGGCTCCCGGCCGACGCCCAACTGCCCGAGGCGGTCGGGCTCAAGGCGCCGCTGAGCTGTCTCACCGAGGCCCGCTACGGCATCGTCTGGGGCGCTGTCGGCGCGGCCCGCGACTGTCTGGAAACCACACTGGCGTACGCGACCACCCGCACCCAGTTCGGTCGCCCACTGGCCGGCTTCCAACTCACCCAGGCCAAGCTCGCCGACATGGCCGTCGAGTTGGTGAAGGGGCAACTGCTCGCGCTGCACCTGGGCCGGCTCGCCGACGCCCAGCGGCTGCGGCCCGAGCAGGTCAGCGTTGGCAAGCTGAACAACGTGCGGGAGGCCCTGGCCATCGCCCGGCAGTGCCGCACCATCCTCGGCGCCAACGGTGTCTCCGGTGAGTACCCGGTGATGCGGCACGCCAACAACCTGGAGAGCGTGCTGACCTACGAGGGCACCTCCGAGATCCACCAACTGGTCATCGGGCAGCGGCTCACCGGGCTCTCCGCGTTCGCCTGACCTGCCCTTTTGTCGCTTCCTGGCGCTCGCCGCGCGACTGTCGTATCGGGGCCGTACCGTCATTGACAGACGACGTGTCTGACGAGGACGGTGAGCGTGATGGCCCGCGACGCTGGCAGCAACGAGCCCACGAGAGAGTTCCCCGGTTACCCGACCGGTGACGATCTCAAGGCGCGGTCGACCGCGACACCCGGGTGGACCACTGATACGCCGGGTGAACCCGTCGAGCCGGCCGGTCCCGGTGGGCCTGCTGGCCCCGGTGGCCCGACGAGCGGTGGCGATGGCCCCGTCGGTGGGGGTGGCGGTGGGGCGGCCCGCGGTCTGCTCCTGCTGCTCGGCGCCGCCGCGCTGGCCGTTGTCGTGCTACTCGGCATTCAGGCGACCGGCATCCTGCCGGAGTTCCGCAACCCGTTCGCCAAGGAGCAGACCGACCGCAGTCAGCCACCGCTGCTGAAGTCGATCCAGGACCTCAGCCGCTACGTGGCGGCGGAGGGCAACTTCCAGGTCGTGGTCGACACGCAGAACGACCGGCGCAACGTTCCGGACTTCCTGCTCAACGAGCGCACCCTGTTCGTCGGGGCCGGCAGTGTCGAGGCGTACGTCGACTTCACCAAGATCGCTGAGGGCGCCGTCGTCCAGTCCGCCGACGGCAAGTCCGTCGAGATCAAGCTGCCCGCGCCGCAGCTCGGCGAGACCAACCTCGACATGGAGAAGAGCTACGTCTTCGCCGAGCAGCGCGGTCTGCTCAACCGGCTCGGTGACCTGGTCGGCAACGACCCCAACCGGCAGCAGCAGGTCTACAAGCTCGCCGAGGACCGGATCACCGCCGCCGCCCGCGATAGCGGGCTCTCGGCCCGAGCCGAGGAGAACACTCGCAAGATGCTGGAGGGGCTGCTCCGCTCCCTCGGCTACCAACAGATCACTGTCACGTACGTAGCTCCCTGACCTGCCCCCGTACGCCGAAGCGCCCGCCCCGACGTCCGTCGGAGCGGGCGCTTGCGTGTGATGCCCGGCGGGTGGGCCTGCGGCCCCCAATCCGCTCCCCGGCCGCCGAGTTGCCGGATCTGGAATGCCAGTGGGGCCGCGATTACGTCAGGTGCGCCGGGCGGGTCAGTGGCCGGTGGACGCCAGGTAGCGGTCCTCGTTCGGCATCAGCACCCACAGGATCAGGTAGACGATCACCTGCGTGCCGGGCAGCAGCAGCGACAGCAGGAACAGCAGCCGGACCATTCCGGCCGACATGCCGAACCGCCGTCCGAGGCCGGCGCAGACACCGGCGATCATGCGCCCCTCGCGGGGCCGGACCAGTTTGCGACTCATCGTCGTACTCCCACTCTGCGGCGGTGCGCCGCGTCTGCAATCCACGGTAGAAAGGGATGACCACCTCGCCCTCGGTCCCGAGGAGGAGCGGCAACCCGTGGACCCGTAGGTGCTTTACCCGGGCAGCCCCCCGCTGACGCCTCCACGACCGCCCGCGCCCGACCGCGGCGCTGGGCAGGGCAGGGCGGGGGCGGCGCCGGGCGGGGGACGGTGGTCGGGTGTTCACGTCCCGGACCGGGTGGGCGGTGAGCTGGGCGGGTAGGCTGGCTGATCGGCCTCCCACACCCCGGAGGGCCGGCACCCCATACCCCGGACGGTTACGAGCGGGGCCGCCAGATCGGCGGTCACGACCCGGCCGGGTCCCGTACGCCGGGACGACGGCGAGGAAGCGCAGCCATGATCAGTGTTTTCGACCTCTTCAGCGTCGGTATCGGGCCGTCCAGCTCACACACTGTGGGGCCGATGCGGGCCGCGCGGACGTTCGTCGGCGGGCTGAAGGCCGACGGGCTGCTCAGCGACACGGCGCGGGTGCAGGCCGAGCTGTTCGGCTCGTTGGGTGCCACCGGGCACGGCCACGGCAGCGGTCCGGCGGTGCTGCTCGGGTTGGCCGGCGAGTCGCCGGAGACTGTCGACACTGACACCGTCGGTCCTCGGGTCGAGCGGATCCGGGCCGAGCGGCGGATCAACATCCTCGACGCGCACGAGATCGACTTCGACCCGGATCGGGACCTGACGCTGCACCGCCGCCGGTCGTTGCCGTACCACCCGAACGGGATGACCTTCGTGGCGTACGACGGGGCCGGCGCCGTGCTGCGCAGCCGCACCTACTACTCCGTCGGTGGCGGGTTCGTGGTGGACGAGGCGGCGGCCGGGGCGGACCGGATCAAGCCGGACAGCACCGCGGTGCGGTACCCCTTCCTGACCGGGGCGCAACTCCTCGAGGTCACCACCCGCACCGGGCTGTCGATCAGCGAGGTGATGCTGGCCAACGAGCGCTCCTGGCGCAGCGAGGCGGACATCCGGGCCGGTCTGCTGGAGATCTGGCGGGTGATGCAGGAGTGCGTGCAGCGCGGCTGCGAGCGGGACGGCGTACTCCCCGGGGGGTTGAAGGTTCGGCGGCGCGCGGCGGAGCTGCGGCGCGGCCTGGAGGCGGAGGCCGGTTCGGTCGACCCGCTGCACGTGATGGACTGGGTGACGCTGTTCGCGCTCGCTGTCAACGAGGAGAACGCCGCCGGCGGCCGGGTGGTCACCGCGCCGACGAACGGTGCGGCCGGGATCATTCCGGCGGTGCTGCACTACTACACCCGGTTCGTGCCGGACGCCGATGACGAGGGTGTGGTGCGGTTCCTGCTGACGGCGGGCGCGATCGGTGTGCTGTTCAAGGAGAACGCCTCGATCTCGGGCGCCGAGGTGGGCTGCCAGGGTGAGGTCGGTTCGGCGTGCTCGATGGCGGCGGCGGGGCTGGCCGAGGCGCTCGGTGGCACCCCTGAGCAGGTGGAGAACGCGGCCGAGATCGGGATGGAGCACAACCTCGGGTTGACCTGTGACCCGGTGGGTGGCCTGGTGCAGATCCCCTGCATCGAGCGGAACGCGGTGGCTAGCATCAAGGCGATCACGGCCGCCCGGCTGGCGCTGCGCGGCGACGGGGTGCACAAGGTGTCGCTGGACAAGGTCATCAAGACCATGCGGGAGACGGGCGCCGACATGAAGGTCAAGTACAAGGAGACGGCGCGTGGCGGTTTGGCCGTCAACGTGATCGAGTGCTGAGTCCGGTCGATTCGGGGCAATCGTTCACCGACTGCTAACCTGTCGTCCGTTTCAGGAGGCGGGAGGCTCGCGGTGACCTCTGGCGTCGCGGCGTTGTGGTCGCACCGCAACTCGCTGCGCATCCTGGTCAGGCGGGATCTCGCGGTCAAGTACCAGCAGTCGGTGCTTGGCTACTTCTGGTCGTTGATCGAGCCGCTCGGCATGGGCGCCATCTACTGGTTCGTCTTCGGGGTGCTCTACTCCTCCGACACCGGTCGGCACCTCGGTGAGGCGGCCGAGTCGTACCCGTTGTTCCTGATCACCGGCATCTTCGCCTGGATGTGGACCAGCTCGGCGCTGAGTGAGGCGACGAACGCGCTGACCGGCCAGTCCCGGCTGATCACCACGATGAACGTGCCGCGTCAGGTCTTTCCGATCGGCAGGGTCACCGGCCGGTTCGCCGAGTACGCGGCCGGCCTGCCGATCCTGATCGCCATCGCGGTGATCTACGCGGTGCACGGTCGGATCCACACCGGTTGGTCGCTGCTCTCTCTGCCGCTGGCGGTGGCCGTCCAGGCCGTCCTGCTGACCGGGCTCGCCCTGCTGCTGTCCGCGTGGAACGTGCTGATGCGCGACGTGGAACGGCTGATGCGGCTGATCATCCGGGTGCTCTTCTACGCCACGCCGATCATCTATCCGCTCAGCCTGGTCCGAGAGTCCGGGCTGCCCGGCTGGTTGAAGGTGGTGTACGAGCTGAACCCGCTGGTCGGGATCTTCCAACTGCACCACGCGATCTGGTATCCGGACGAGTTCCCGGACGCCCGGCTGCTCGCCACCACGATCGTCGGCAGCGCGCTGGTGTTGGCCGCCGGTTGGTGGTCGTTCCGCCGGTTGGAGCCCGCCGTGCTCAAGGAGCTCTGAGGTGGCCGCGCCGATCATCGAGGCCGACGGCCTGGGCATTCGGTTCGTCCGCAACCGTCGCCGCCAGCTACGGCTGCGGGAGCTGTTCATCCACCGGGGCGCCCGTGGCGCGTTGCCCGGCCAGTTCTGGCCGTTGCGGGACGTGTCGTTCACCATCGAGCCCGGCGAGACGGTCGGCGTGATCGGACGCAACGGCACGGGCAAGAGCACACTGCTGCGGCTGATCGCCGGGGTGCTCATACCGGACGAGGGCGGCATCCGGGTGCACGGCGCGGTGGCGCCGTTGCTGGAGTTGTCCGCTGGTTTCTCCAACGACCTGACCGGGCGGGAGAACCTGCACCTGGTCGGTGGGCTGCACGGACTGTCGACGAGCTACCTGAAGCGGCACTTCGACGAGATCGTCGAGTTCGCCGGTGAGCAGGTGGAACGGGCCATCGACACGTCGGTGCGGCACTACTCGTCGGGGATGAAGGTGCGGCTGGGCTTCGCGATCATCTCGCACCTGCCGCATCCGATCCTGCTGATGGACGAGGTGACTGCGGTCGGGGACGCGGAGTTCCGCAAGAAGTGTTACGCGACTATTGATCGTCTGCTCGGGGAGGGGCGCACGCTGGTGCTGGTGTCACACAACGAAAAGGACCTGACCCGGTTCTGCCGTCGGGGGTTGTACCTCGACGCGGGCCGGTTGACTCTCGACGGCACCATCGCCGAGGCGCTCGACGCGTACCACGCCGCGGTCCCGCGGTGACGCTCGCGATCGTGCTCGCCGCCGGGATGCCCGCGGCGGGCCTGACCACTGCGACCGGTGAGCCGCTGGCCGACCGGCTGGCCGCCCAGTTGCGCCTGGCCGGGGCGGACGAGGTGCGCTTCGCCGCCAACCTCGACGAGCTGTCCGACCTGGTCACCGGCGCGACCGCCCCGGTGCTGATCACCGGCACGGACCTGGTCGCGCACACCGCCGTACTGCGGCACCTGGCCACCAGCCCGGTGGGCCCCACAGTGGCGCTGGTGCTCGGCGACCCGCCGGTGCCCGGTCGGACCGCTGTACGCGAGGAGCGCGGCCAGGTGGTCGACGCCGGCGCGTTGGATGCCCTCGACGGGGCCGCCACCGGCGTGTTCGGCGGCGCGCTGCGGGTAGGCGTGGACGACCTGCCGACCCTCGCGGCCGCCGCCCGGGCCGCCGCGTCCGGGATGCTCCCCGTCGCCGCCCCGATCGGCCCGGCCGGCGACGTGGCGCCGCTGCCGGCGACCGGCGGAACCGGCTCCGGAGGGTCGGTAGCGGCCGGTGGCCCCGGGTCCGCCGTGGACCGGCTCTTCGCGGGTCTCGCGGCGCTCGGCACCCTGATCTTCGCCCAGCGGGTACGCCTGCTCGTCGCCCACCGGGTCGAGGACCAGGCCGGGCTGACCGCCGCCGAGGCGACGGTGACAGCTGTCGACGAGGACCGGGCCGAGCTGCGGCTGTCGGTGAAGGAGAAGGACGACTTCTTCTCCACCTACTTCGTCAGCACCTGGTCGCCGTACGTGGTCCGGCTCTCGGCCCGGCTCCGGCTCACCCCGACCGGGGTGACGGTGATCTCGGTGCTCTTCGCGTTGGGCGCGGCGGTGCTGTTCGGGGTCGGTGGGCGGCCCGCGCTGGTCGGTGGCGCGGTGCTGCTCTACCTGGGCTTCGTGCTGGACTGCGTGGACGGCCAACTGGCCCGCTACACCCGGCACTTCAGCGCCTGGGGTGGCTGGCTGGACACCATGGCGGACCGGGCCAAGGAGTACCTGGTCTACGCCGGGCTGGGCTTCGGCGTGAGCCACGCCGGGCTGGGCAACGGGTGGGCGCTCGCGATCGCCGCGATGACGTTGCAGACCGTCCGGCACATGACCGACACCTGGTACGGGGTGCTGCACGACGAGGCAGCCCGTCGCCCGCGTACGGCGACGAACGCCAGCGGCGGGATCGGTGACCGGCTCAACGCGGCGTCGACACGTGTGCAGGCGGACACCGGGTCGGTGTCGTACTGGCTGAAGCGGACGGTGGTCTTCCCGATCGGTGAGCGGTGGGCGCTGATCGCGCTGACGGTGGCGCTGTTCAACCCGCTGGTCAGCCTCATCGCCGTGCTGGTCTGGGGGGTGCTGGCGTTCGCGTACACCGGGGCGCTGCGGACGCTGCGGGCCCGCTGGATGTGGGTGCCGGTGCTGGACACTGTCGACGCCACACTGCACCGCGACGACGGACCGCTGGCCCGCTGGTTGCCTGTGGTCCGCCCGATGGGGCCGCTGACCCTGGCGGTGGTCGCCGCGCTGGGCCCGGCGGTGCTGCTGGTCGGGGCGCTGCTGAGCGACGCGCCCGGGGGGCTGCGCTGGGCGGTGCCGGTGGCGCTGCTGGTGCTGCTGGTCGGCGGCCTGGGCGCCGGGGCGGCGCACAACGGTCCGCTGGACTGGCTGGTGCCCGCGGCGTTGCGGGCCGCCGAGTACCTGTTCGCCATCGCGGTCGGGGTGGTCGGCGGAGCGCCTGGCTGGCTGATCTTCGGGTACGTCTTCGTGCTCACCGTGCACCACTACGACCTGACCGCCCGGCTGGAGAAGCGACAGGCGGCACCGCCCCTGCACGCGGCGACGCTGGGCTGGGAGGGGCGCTCGGTGCTGCTGGCCCTCGCGGCGATCGCCGGTATTGCGGGTATCGGACTGGCTACACTCGGTGCGTACCTTCTCGTGGTTTTCGTGGTGAGCGTCGTCCTGGCCTGGTTCGTGCGACCGGCCCGTAGCGCGCGGGCGTCGGTGGCGCCGGCGGGCGCTGGAGGTGCCGCGCCGCGCTGACGGAGGGCGGCCGGATGACTCTGATCAGCTTCGTGGTGCCGGCCTTCCGGGTGCAGGGATACCTGCGGGAGTGCCTGGACTCCATCCTCGGTCAGCCGGAGACCGACATCGAGGTGATCGCCGTCGACGACTGCTCGCCGGACGCCAGCGGCGACATCATCGACGAGTACGCGGCCCGAGACCAGCGGGTGCACTCGGTCCGGCTGTCGGAGAACGTCGGCCTCGGTCCGGCCCGGAACATCGGGCTGGACCGGGCCGTCGGCGAGTACGTGTGGTTCCTCGACGGCGACGACTGGCTGGCGCCAGAGTGCCTGACCGAGGTCGCCGAACGGTTGCGGTCCACCCGCCCGGACGTCCTGCTGGTCGACCACGTCCGCACCCACTGGAACGACACCGCCACCCGCAGCGCGATGGCCGAGGTGTTTCCGGAGTCGCCCGGCCCAGGCACCTTCCGCCTGCGGGACCGGCCGCAGGCGATGCACCTGCTGCACACCGCGTGGAACCGGCTGGTCCGTCGGGAGTTCCTCGCCGACCTGGGGCTGCGCTTCGCGCCCGGCTGGTACGAGGACGTTTCGTTCAGCTACCCGGTGCTGATGGCCGCGCACCGGATCGGCGTACTGGACCGGGTCTGCGTCAACTACCGCCAACGCCGCGCCGGCGCTATCACCCGGACCCGGGGTGACCGGCACTTCGAGGTCTTCCCGCAGTGGCACCGGGTCTTCCACCTGATGGATTCGTGGGGGCCGGCGACCGAGGCCCTGCGTCCGGCGGTCTTCGAACGGATGATCTGGCACTACCTGACAGTGCTCGGTAACGGCCAGCGGATCGCGCCGGAGTTGCGGGAGGCGTTCTTCGCGCAGATCACCGCCGACTACGAGCGTTGGCTGCCGGCCGGCGGCTATCCGGTACCGGACGGGGTCGAGGGGATCAAGCACAAGCTGGTCGCCTCCGGCCGGTGGCGCACCTTCAGCGCGTTGCGGGCCGCCAGCCGAGCCCGCGACGCCGCCCGCCGGCGGGCCCGCACCGCGCGCCGCACTGTCGGCCCGGTCGCCCGGCGCGGTGCCCGGCTGACCCGGGACGGGCTGCTGCGCGAGTACTACCGGACCGAGTTGCGGCGGCCGGTCGACCCGACGCTCGCGGTGTACGCGGCGTACTGGTACCGGGGTTACTCCTGCAACCCGGCGGCCATCTACGAGGTCGCCCGCCGGTTGGCGCCGGGGGTGCGCGGGGTGTGGGTGGTGCGCCGGGACCGGGTGGACACCGTGCCGGCCGGAGTGGAGTACGTGGTGGCCGGCACGCCGGCGTACTACCGGGTGCTCGCCCGCGCCCGATGGCTGGTCAACAACGTCAACTTTCCGGACTTCGTCCGCAAACGGCCGGAGCAGGTGCACGTGCAGACCCACCACGGCACGCCGGTCAAGGTGATGGGGCTGGATCAACAGCGTTACCCGATCGGTGCGGGCCGGATGGACTTCGCCGGGCTGCTGCGCCGGGTGGACCGCTGGGACTACAGCGTCAGCGCCAACAGCTTCTCCACCCAGATGTGGGACCGGGCGTACCCGGCCACGTACACCACGCTGGAGGTGGGGTACCCGCGCAACGACCGCCTGGTCACCGCCAGCCCGGCCGAGGTGCGCCGACTCCGCGCGGAGTTCGGCCTCGACCCCGACGAGCCTGTCGTCCTGTACGCCCCGACGCACCGCGAGCACCTGCCCGGCTACCGGCCGCCGTTCGACCCGGACCGGTTCGTCCAGGCGCTGGGTGACTCGGGCCGGTTGCTGATGCGCAGCCACTACTTCCACGACCGTGATCGACGCCTCGGCCAGCCGAGGGACTGGGAGCGGGTTCGTGACGTCAGTGGCCATCAACGGGTGGAGGATCTCTACCTGGTGGCGGATGTGCTGGTCACCGACTACTCGTCGGCCATGTTCGACTATGCCGTGTTGGACCGGCCGATAGTGCTCTACACCCCGGACTGGGAGGCGTACCGGCTGGCCCGGGGGGTCTACTTCGACGTCACCGCCGAACCGCCGGGCGCTGTAGCATCCACTTTCGACGATCTGCTCGACCTGTTTCGTACCGACGGGGTGCGCTCGGACGCGGCGACCAAGGCCCGCGAGCATTTCCGGGCCCGGTTCTGCACGTTGGACGACGGGCGGGCGGCGGAGCGGGTGGTGCGGCAGGTGTTCCTCGGGGAGCCGGGCGAGCGGTCCACGCGCTGCTGATCGCGGTTTCTGTCGTGTAATAGCAGTGTCATCGATCGAACATGAGACGTTTACCCGATGTCACAAACCCATGATCCTGGTCACAGTCTTGTGGGGTTCGGTCGACGCGCGCTGGGGGGGAAGACGGTGAGCACCGTCACGCTCAAGGATGTGACCAAGGTTTTCCGGGATGGCACGCTGGCCGTCGACAGCATCAACCTGGATGTGAACGACGGCGAGTTCATGGTGCTGCTTGGGCCGTCCGGGTGCGGCAAGTCGACTGTGCTGCGGATGATCGCCGGGTTGGAGGAGCCGACCACCGGCGCGGTAATGCTCGACGGGGAGGTGGCGAACGACCTGCCCCCACGGGACCGCAGGATCGCCATGGTCTTCCAGGACTTCGCCCTCTACCCGCACATGACAGTTGGCGACAACATCGCGTTTCCGCTGCGGCTGGCCGGGGTCGAGCCCGAGCCGCGGGGCGAACGGGTCAGCGACGTGGCGAGCGCGCTGGGCATCGGTGACGTGCTGGCCCGCAAGCCGGGTCAGCTCTCCGGCGGGCAGCGGCAGCGGGTGGCGATGGGGCGCGCGATCGTCCGCCGGCCCGGCCTGTTCCTGATGGACGAGCCGTTGTCCAACCTGGACAGCGGCCTGCGGGCCGAGTTGCGTGCGGAGATCTCCGGCCTTACCCGCGAGCTGGGCGTCACCACCGTCTACGTCACGCACGACCAGGCCGAGGCGCTCACCATGGCCGACCGGGTGGCCATCATGCGCCGCGGCGTGCTCCAGGACGTGGGCACACCGACC
This sequence comes from Micromonospora sp. NPDC048843, assembly GCF_040649965.1. Lineage (NCBI taxonomy): Bacteria > Bacillati > Actinomycetota > Actinomycetes > Micromonosporales > Micromonosporaceae > Micromonospora > Micromonospora sp. NPDC048843. The sequence continues at coordinate 5,589 of NZ_JBEZGJ010000040.1, read as the reverse complement.
CAGGTCTACGGCAGGCCGGCGACGCTCTACGTGGCGGCGTTCCTGGGCAGCCCACGGATGAATCTGCTGGAGGCGTCGGTCTACGTCCATCTCGACCGGTACGTCACCCTCAACCTCGGTGACCAGTCGCTCTACCTGCCCTGGAACGACATCCGCAGTCGGGCGGTGGCGCACTACCACGGTGAGCGGATCGTGGTCGGCATGCGAGCCGAGGCGCTCACTCCGGTCGCACCGGACAGCCCCGGCGACGTGCTGCGTGGGCGCATCCGCTACCTGGAGCACCACGGGCACGAGTCGTTGGCGTTCCTCGACATCGGCGCGACAGCGATCGTGGTCGACGAGATGGGTGCCCCGCTCGAACCGCCGCCGGTCGGCCAGCGCGGCCTGCGCCGCTTCGGCTCGGTGATGCAGCGGCTCACCGGCAAGCCGGTGGAGGCGCAGGAGGCCCAGGCCAGTGGCGTCCAGACCAGCGTGCTTCCCGATCCGGGCCGGCACCACCGCCGCCCGGCGGAGTTGGCGGTGCGGCTGGCGCCGTACCCGGCGGTCAGCGCCGGTCACCCGCTCGCCGTCTCGGTACGGATGGACGCGCTGCACTTCTTCGACGAGCGCGGTGACCGGATCGACGTGGGTTGGCGCTGACGACGTACCCGGACGGGGTGGCGGGCCCGCCACCCCGTGCCCTACCGTCTGCCCACCAGTCCACTGTGAAAGACCACCGAGAGGGGTGCACCCGTGTCGGGTGACCGTCCCAGCCCGCTCGTCATCGAGCGCATCCTGCGGGATCGCGAGAGCATCTGGCAGCAGATCGTGGCCGAGCGTGACCTCAACGCCCTCACCGGGCGGATGCTGACCAGCTCCGCCATCGCGTTGGCCTGCTACGGGGCGGTGCTGGGCTTCTTCCACAGCCCGCTGATGGCGCTGACCTCGGCGCTGAAGCTGCCGCTGCTGTTCCTGGTCACCCTGGTCATCTGCCTGCCCACGCTCTACCTCTTCAACCTGGTCTTCGGCGCCCGGCTCTCGGTGCGGCAGTCGTTGGCGCTGGTGATGGTGGCGATCACTGTCACCTCGATGCTCGCGGTGGCGTTCGCGCCGATCAGCCTCTTCTTCCTGATCACGGCCAACGACTACGGTTTCTTCAAGCTGCTCAACGTGTCGATCCTGACCCTGTCGGCGCTGGTCGGGTTGCGCTTCCTGACCAGCGGGATGCAGGTGCTCAACGACAACGGGCTGCTCGCGCCCGAGGCCGCCAAGGTCACTGTCGACGAGCGGGCCAGCGCCCCGGCGCCGGTCCAGGCCGTGCCCGCCGCGGTGCCCGCCGGGCCGTCTCCGGCCGCCGGTCAGAGCGCCGAGCCGGTCGCCGTGCCGGCCGGGGCCGCAGTGGCCGAGTCGACAGCGAACGGTGCCGTGACCACCGCGACGGCTCCGGCCCAGGTTCCGACGCAGTGGGCCGGTCAGCCGGCGGGTGCCTCGTTCCCGCCCGGCATGCTGCCGCCCGGCTACGTGGCGCAACGCCCGTGGGACGGCCGTACGGCCCGACGCGGTGAGCCGACGCAGCGGCCGGCCAGCATGACCCTGCTCTACATCTGGATCCTGCTCTTCGGTTTTGTCGGCACCCAGCTGGCGTGGACGTTGCGCCCGTTCTTTGGCGACCCGGGGCAGGATTTCTCCTTCTTCCGCAGCATCGACGGCAACTTCTACGCGGAGATCCTGCGCATCATCGGCAACCTCTGACCGTGCCCTGACGGCGAAGTCGCTGGTTGCCGGCCTGGTTACCGGTTAGTAACGTCAGGCCATGACTATCGACTCCCGCCAGGTGGCGGCCGGCATGCTGGAAGCGGTGCCGTTCGCTCGTACGCTCGGTATCGAGTTCGTCGAGGTGGCGCCCGAGGCGGAGGGCGGCGTGCGGGCAGTCGTCCGGCTGCCCGACTCGCCGGCCACCCACAACCACATCGGGGGCCCGCACGCCGGCGCCATGTTCACCCTCGGCGAGACGGCCTCCGGCGCGGTCGTGCTGGCCGCCTTCGGGCAGCTGCTCGACCGGGCCGTGCCGTTGGCCGTCCGGGCCGAGATCGCCTACCGGAAACTCGCCATGGGCCCGGTGCTGGCCACCGCGCGACTCGGCCGGCCGGCGGTCGAGGTGACCGAGGAACTGGCCGCCGGTCGGCGCCCGGAATTCCCCGTCGCTGTTCAGATCGCCACCGAGGACGGCAAGCCGACCTCGGAGATGACAGTGATCTGGACGCTGCGACCGAACTGAAATGCCTCAGGGCGGCCGAAACGGGTTTGCGGGCCCAGCAGGGTGGATAGATTCGAACCGTGCTGGGCCTACCTGCTCACGTGACCGCCTGTCTCTTCGATCTGGACGGTGTGCTGACGCAGACCGCCCGCGTACACAACGCCGCCTGGACGCAGACGTTCGACGAGTTTCTCCGCCAGCGCGCCACGGTCTCCGGCGAACCGTTCCAACCGTTCGATCCGGGCCCGGACTACAACCGCTATGTCGACGGTCGCCCCCGGGCCGACGGCGTCCGGTCGTTCCTCGCCTCCCGCGGGATCGTGCTGCCCGAGGGCGGCCCGGACGACCCGCCGGAGGCGGAGACCGTCAACGGCCTGGGCAACCGCAAGAACGTCCTGCTGCTGCAACGTCTACGGACCGCCGGCGTCGAGGTCTACCCGGGCTCGGTGCGGTATCTGAAGGCGGCGGCCGCCGCCGGGCTCCGCCGAGCCGTGGTCACCGCCAGCGCGAACGGAGGTGAGGTGGTCGCCTCCGCCGGGTTCGAGCCGCTGCTGGAGGCCCGGGTGGACGGGCTGGTCGCCCGCGCGCAGGGGCTGCGCGGCAAACCACACCCCGACACGTTCCTCGCCGGGGCCAGGGTGCTCGGCGTCGACCCGACGCAGGCCGCCGTCTTCGAGGACGCGCTCTCCGGGGTGGCCGCCGGCCGCGCCGGTGGCTTCGGCTACGTGGTCGGCGTCGACCGGGTCGGGCAGGCCGACGAGTTGCTCGCCCACGGCGCCGACATCGTGGTGACGGACCTCGCCGACCTCCTCGACAGCGCCGATCCACCGGCACCGCACCGCACCGCGACCGACCCGCTCGCCGCCGAACGAGGCTCCGGATGATTCGGGAGCGCGCCTATCCGGTCGAGCCGTGGCACGTCCGGGAGACCCGGCTGGACATGGACGTGCTGGCCCAGTCGGAGTCGGTCTTCGCGCTCTCCAACGGGCACGTCGGCCTGCGGGGCAACCTCGACGAGGGCGAACCGCACGGCCTGCCCGGCACCTACCTCAACTCGTTCTACGAACTGCGTCCGTTGCCGTACGCGGAGGCGGGCTACGGCTTCCCCGAGTCCGGGCAGACCATCGTCAACGTCACGAACGGCAAACTGATCCGGCTGCTGGTCGACGACGAACCCCTCGACGTGCGTTACGGCGAGCTGATCGCCCACGAGCGGATCCTCGACCTGCGGGCCGGCACGCTGCACCGGGAGCTGCACTGGCGCTCGCCCGCCGGCCGGGAGGTCAAGGTCCGCAGCACCCGTCTCGTCTCGTTCACCCAACGGTCCGTGGCCGCCATCAGCTACGAGGTGGAAGCCGTCGGCGGCCCGCTGCGGCTGATCGTGCAGTCCGAGTTGGTGGCGAACGAGTCGCTGCCCGCGCAGAGCAAGGACCCGCGGGTCGCGGCGGTGCTGGAGTCGCCGCTCCAGGCCGAGGAGGAGCTGACCACCCCCGACGGCGGCCAGCTGATCCACCGCACCAAGGTCTCCGGTCTGCGGGTCGCCGCCGCCATGGAGCACGAGGTGCACGGCCCGGACCACACCACCATCGAATCCGAGGGCTACCAGGACTGGGTGCGCACCACGATCGCCTGCGTGCTCCAACCCGGCGAGAAGCTGCGGGTGATCAAGTATCTGACGTACAGCTGGTCGAGTCGCCGCTCCCTGCCGGCGCTGCGCGACCAGGTCGGCGCGGCACTCGCCGGTGCCCGCCTCGACGGATGGGACGGGCTGCACCGGGAGCAGCGCAACTACCTCGACGCGTTCTGGGACGCCTCCGACGTGCTGGTCGAGGGCGACCCGGAGGTGCAGCAGGCGGTCCGGTTCGGGCTCTTCCACGTGTTGCAGGCCGGCGCGCGGGCCGAGCAGCGGCCGATCTCGGCGAAGGGGCTGACCGGCCCCGGTTACGACGGTCACGCCTTCTGGGACACCGAGATGTTCGTCCTGCCGGTGCTCACGTACACCCAGCCGAGCGCGGTACGCAGCGCGTTGCAGTGGCGACACAGCACGCTGGATTCGGCGCGGGAACGCGCCGAGACGCTCAACCTCCGGGGCGCGGCATTCCCGTGGCGCACGATCGGCGGCCCGGAGTCATCCGGGTACTGGCCGGCCGGAACGGCAGCCTTCCACATCGCCGCCGACATCGCCGACGCCGTGCGCCGCTACGTGATGGTCACCGGGGACACCCAGGTGGAACGGGAGATCGGGCTGGAGCTGCTGGTGGAGACCGCCCGACTGTGGCGCTCGATCGGCCACCACGACCGGCACGGGCAGTTCCACATCGACGGTGTCACAGGCCCGGACGAGTACACCGCAGTGAAGAACGACAACGTCTACACCAACCTGATGGCGCAGCGGAACCTGCTCGCGGCCGCCGACGTGGTCATGCGCTACCGGGACGAGGCGTTCCACCTCGACGTCACCGACGAGGAGGCCGCGAGCTGGCGGGACGCCGCCACTTCCATGCACATCCCGTACGACGAGGAGCTCGAGGTCCACCAGCAGGTCGAGGGTTTCACCCGCCTCCAGGAATGGGACTTCACGCACACACCGGCGGAGAAGTACCCGTTGCTGCTGCACTACCCGTACTTCGAGCTGTACCGCAAGCAGGTGGTGAAGCAGGCCGACCTGGTCCTCGCCATGCACTGGCGGGGGGACGCCTTCACCCCCGAGGAGAAGGTGCGCAACTTCCTCTACTACGAGCGCCGCACCGTACGCGATTCGTCGTTGTCGGCCTGCACCCAGTCGGTGCTCGCCGCCGAGGTGGGCCACCCCGAACTCGCGCACACCTACCTGCGTGAGGCCGCGCTGATGGACCTGCACGACCTCAACGAGAACACCCGCGACGGCGTACACATGGCGTCGTTGGCCGGCGCGTGGCTCGCCCTGGTCAGCGGGTTCGGCGGTCTACGGGACCACGACGGCGAGCTGTCCTTCGCCCCCCGGCTCTCCAGCCGACTCAGCCGGTTGGAGTTCTCACTCCAGTGGCGGGGGTTGGCGCTGCGGGTGGATGTCCGACCGCACCAGACGACGTACTCGCTGCGCCACGGCGGCCCGGACGACGTGGTGGAGCTTCGCCACCATGACCAGATGCTGCGGGTGACCTGCGACGAGCCGGTGACGGTACCGGTGCCGCCGGCCGAGCCGTCCGGTCCGCCGCCCGAGCAGCCACCGGGCCGGTCTCCGCTGCTGCGGTTGCCCGAACGCGAACAGTGACGGGCGGGGCGGGAGCGCCGAACTTGCCGTGCTTACGGGTGCGGGACTCCTCGTCCATCTCCAGCCGGGTGCGGGGGTACCAGCCGAGCAGCACCTCCTT
>NZ_JBEZGJ010000039.1:0-45656 GCF_040649965.1 Micromonospora sp. NPDC048843 | reverse complement strand
GGCACCGGCGCCGCCCGCATCGAGCTGGTGGGCTGGGTGGACTGGTCCCGGTCCCTGCTCTACCTCGACGTGGGCGGGCCGGGAGCGGGGGCCGCTCTTCTGCACACAACTGCAGCAGGTGTGATCGGTCGACGGGGCACGCGGCCGGGACCATTCAGGCGCGGGCGCGGGCCCAGGAGAGGAAGCGGTCGGTCAGCCGGGCCGGGTCGAGGTCGGTGAGGTGTTCGCCGGCCTCTGTTTGCAGCGTCGCCAGGTAGACGGTCAACGCGAGCCGGTCGTGCCGGTATTCGCCGAGCAGCCGCAGCTTCGCCGCCGAGCAGGGCCAGGCGATGCCGCACGCGGCACAGCGCCAGGTCGGTCGGGTCGGTAGGTGGTTCCGGTAGCGGCGGCGGGGCACGGGCTCATCTCCTTCGCGGTGGGCGGGGGCCGCCCCGCCTCCCCGTCGGGGCGACCCCGGACTGACGCCGACCGCCGGGCCCCTCCGCCTCCACCGGCCACGCCGTCTTCTGTGGACCACCATCGGGAGAGTTACGAGACAGATACACCGCGTAGCGATATGGTTCCCGGATATCTAGGACATCCGATGGAGGAGCCGTGAACGACGCGCTTCGGGTGGCGCTCAGCGACACCGGACACACCACCGAATCTCTCGCCGAGACCGTCGGCGTCGACCCGAAGACCGTGGGGCGCTGGTTGACCGAGGACCGGATCCCGCATCCACGCCACCGACTGGCGGCAGCGGAGGCGCTACACAAGGACGTGTCGGACATCTGGCCGGACACTTCAAGACGTCGTGACCCCATTTGGTTTCGTCCGTGGCAGGAGATCGAGCGCGAGGCGGTGTCGCTTCGCTGGTTCGAGTCGACAGTTCTGCCGGGATTGCTCCAGACCGAGGCGTACGCCCGCGCGGTGCTGGGCGACGCGGGCCTGATCCCCCGGGGTGAGATCGAGCGGCATCTCACGGTCCGACTCGGCCGGCAGGGCATCCTCAAGCGGGACGACCCGCCGCAGTTCACGGCGGTCGTGGACGAGGCGGTCATCCGCCGTCCGGTGGGCGGCCGGTCGACGATGCGCGAGCAACTGCTGGCCGTGGCGGCGGCGTGCGTCGAGCCGCACATCCGGGTGCACGTCGTGCCCAGCGCGGTCGGCGCCTATGCCGGCCTCAACGGACCTTTCGTGATCGCGCACAGCCACGACCACCGGGTCGCCGGCTACCTCGACAATCAACTTCAGGGACAAGTCGCTAGCGACCCCGAGGACATCGCGGCCATGATGGCGGCATGGGAGAACGTGCGCGGCGAGGCGTTGTCCCACTGGCAGTCGGTCGAACTCATCCAGGAAGTGGCGGAGTCATGGAGCTGAACGGCGCCCGGTGGCGCAAGAGCAGCCGCAGCAGCGGCAACGGCGGCGCCTGCGTCGAGGTCGCCGACAATCTGCCCGGCGTCATCGGCGTACGGGATTCAAAGGACCCGGCCGGCCCGGCGCTCGCCTTCGCGCCCACGGCCTGGCGCGCGTTCGTCAGCCAGGTCACCCGACGCACCTGACCTGCGCCCGGTCGCACGCCCACCGCGGCAGGTAGGTCACGAGCCGTCGCGGAGATCGCCCAGACGCTCTGCCCGGAACGTGATCTCGTCGAAGGTCACGCCGCACCCCTCACCGGTCGGGGACTGGCCCGCGAAGCCGATCCGGTCGCGAGACGTGTCAGGGTCGAGGAGGAAGACGCGGATCAACCGCCAGGTCACACCGTCGACCGAGGCGTGGTACGCGTAGACCCCGTCGACGCGGGAGACCCGCAGCCACACCGACCGGTCGGGTACGACGAAGGCGTTCGCGTCGTCGGCGACGCCTCGGCAGATGACCGACACGATCATCGGGTCGCCTGCTGGGGAGAACTCGAAGCACAGCTTGGCCCAGCGCCGCTCGTCGAGCCACAGCAGGAGCACCCCGGCATCGAAGGTGGCGGCGAAGTCCACTGTGACCCGGGCGCTGAACTGGAAGTCCCCCGTCGGCAGGTCCCCGAGCAGCGTCGCCGCGTTGAGCGTCGACTCGGCACTGACGGTGGTGGTCTCGGCCGCCCCGGCGGAGCCGGTGCTGGGGTCGATGAAGATGTCAGTGTGCGGCTGCGCCTCGACCGCCACGGTGCCGGCCGCCTCGTCGACCCGCCACAGCTCGGCGGACGAGGGCACGAGCGGGAACGGCACACCGGAGACGCTGAGTTGATTGGCCATGGCCAGGACCGTACAACCGTCGCCCTGCTCGCCGATGCCCTCTCGTCGAGCAGGGGCCCGGCACGTCCACCCTCCGGCCGGTACCGTCCCAGGCACGGAAGGCGGGGAATCCGTCGTACACATGTTCTATCCACAGGCTGTGGACGACCGGAGGTTCGATGGCTTACCAGCTCAGCGCGGTGGTCGCGGACGTTGAACTGCTCCGCGAGCAGACCGCCGAGCTGGATCACGCGGTCCTCGGCGAGCTGCGCCAGGACTTCGCGTTACTGCCGGTCACCCCGCAGTTGGTGATCGAGCTGACCGGGTCGTTGCCGGATTTCGCCACTGACGACCGGAGTGCCGCGCGCCCGTTCGGCCTGGTGTTGTCGACGGCGCTGGTCGAGGTGCTGACCCGCTGGTCACAGTCGGGGCCGGTGGCCTATCTGGAGGCGGAGTTCGGTGGTGGGGTCGGCTACCAGGCGGCGGCGGTGTGGTTGGGCGGGGCGCTGTCCTGGGGCCCGTGCTTCGACGACGAGTTGAGCGCGCCGCGCGAGCAGTGGCCGATCAACTGTGCGCTGAGTCAGCTCGGCGTGGAGCCCGGCACCTGGATCGACAGGTTCGCCGAATTGGGGTTGCACCTGGAGCGGAGCACCGAGGGTTGGCTGGCGCACGGCCGGCGTCGACTCAGCGCCGACTACTGGGACGAGCTGGTCGAGCAGTGGGAAAACCAGTAATCCGGCGATCGGCAGCAACCTGAACGCTTCCGTTCCGTTGGGGACTGGGGGATTCCATGAAATTGCGACAATTTGCGTTTATCGCCACGCTGATGACGGCTGCCTCGATCGCGGGCAGCGGCGTACCGCCAACCGGGTCGATTCCGAACGGCCGGCCCGCCGGCAACGTGGAGATCATCGACCTGAACGGCCTGCGCAACATCGAGTTCGGCGCCACCGAGGACGAGCTGACCCGACGCGGCATCCTGCGTACCAGCCTGGACGCCTGCGGGCCGATGCTCGCCGGCCACGACACGGTCAGCCCGGTCTTCGTTGAGGACAAACTCGTGCTGCTCTGGGTAGGCGACCCGATGCGGACACCGGAGGGCATCACGGCGGGCTCCCCCGTCGGCGAGGTCTGGGACCGCTACACGGAGGTCAGCCGGCTACGGGCTCCACAGGGGACACACAGGCTCGACGGGTTACTTGCCCGCAGCGGCGACCGCGCGTACCTGTTCCTGCACGACGGGCGCACTGTCCAAAAAACCATCGCCGGGTACGCGGACTGGGCCCGCCGCCTCTTCGACGAGGGTGCGGGCCCGTGCTGACCGGCGCGGACTGATCAGGACGACGTGCGGCTGACGCAGTCGAGGTCTCTGGCCGGCAACTGCCCGTCGGCGAGGTACGCGACGACCGCGTCGTCCACGCAGACGTTGCCGTAGTTGCCGAAGACACCGTGAATCCGAGCGTCGTGCAGGGTGATCAGCCGGGAACCGGTGAGCGCCCGATGCATGGCCTGACCGTGCCGGTAGATCGTGCGAGTGTCCCCCGTGGACTGCACGATCAGTGCCGGCACGGAATTCCGCACGACTGTCGGCCGCTCCCGGGGTTGCTGAGGCCAGAACGCACACGGGCTGATCGCCCTGGTCAACTCCCCAAAACGGGGCTCGGCGGTCTGATGCTGTCGAATATCGCGCCAGTAGTGCCCAGCATCACGGCGTACCGGCACGTCGCCGCAGAGGATCGCGGCCTGCACACTGCCCGTTGCCGACTCGGCCCCGGTCAACAGGAACGACAACGTGTCCGCCAGAGACGCGGTCGGCGTCGCAGAACCCGACACCGCGGCCTGCCACAGCACCCGAACCGTCTCCGCGAGGTCGGCCTGGGTTTCGTCCCGATCGTCGCTGAGCCGATTGATCAGCAGGTACGGCACCGACTGCCGGTCCACCTGATAGCCACCCACCCGTAGCGGGCGGCGGGCCGCGGCGGCGAGGATCCCGTCCACCACGGCCAGCACCTGCTGACCGGTGCGGCCCAGGCCGTACCGCTGGTGGTGGCGGGCCGTCCAGTCCGCCCAGTCGCGCAGTGCGACCTCGTTGGCGGGCCCGGCCTCGCGCAGCACCCTCGCGCCGTAGCTGGCGGGGTCGACAGCGCTGTCCAGGACGACCCGATCGGCACGCTCCGGGAACATCTGGGTGTAGACCGCGCCCAGGTAGGTGCCGTAGGAGTAGCCCAGGTAGGAGAGCTTCTGCTCGCCGAGCGCGGCCCGGAGCAGGTCCATGTCGCGGGCCGTGTTCCGGGTGGTGATGTGCGGCAACAGGTCGGCGTGCCGGCGGGCACATCGGGAGGCCAGGTCCCGTTCGAATGCGGTCAGCCGGTCGAACGTGGCGCGGTCTGGTCCGGCGGAGCGAGTCCAGGTGCCCGTTGGCCAGCCGCAGTCCAGCGGGGTGCTGCGACCAACGAACCGAGGGTCCAGCCCGATGAGGTCGAATCTTGCCCCGACCTCACCCAGCCACTGCCGGATCGGCAGAACGTCCGACATTCCCGGCGCACCGGGACCGCCGGTGTTCAGCAGCAGGACGCCGAGCCGGTGCGCGGTGTCGGTCGCCGGCAGCCGGGACAATGCCAGGGTGATGGTGCGGCCGTCCGGGCGGGCGTGATCCAGCGGAACGGCCAGCTCGGTGCAGGAAGCACCGGCCTGGTCCAGCTCCGCACCAGCCGGGTCGGCCGAGCCCCGCTGGCAGGTGTGCCAGTCGAGCCGCTGCCGCTGGGGACCGGCCAGGTCGGCGGCGGCGGCGGCCGGCACCGGCCCGGCGGCGGTGGCGGTGATGGCGAGCACGGTCAGCGCGGCCACCATTCTCAGCGCCGTCGCGGTCCATCTGCTCCAGGTCATGTTCATCTCCTCGGTGGGAAAATCGGCCCCGCGGCGGATCACCGGGACTCACACAGGGCGGTGTGCAGGGTCGTGGACAGCGCCTGCCAGCTCTCGTACGACGCCGGCTCGTCGTTCACCACCAACTGCGCCCGGCGACCGTCGGCGGTGACCCCGCCCAGGGTGCGAAAGCCCGGTGTCGTGCCACCGTGGCCCCAGTACAGGGCCCCGCCGCAGCCGGCCAACGGCGTCGAGATGATCCCGAGCCCGTATCGGGCGTCGGGCCACAGCCGGTCCGGATCGGTCGGCACGGTGTGGGTCATCTCGGCGAGGCGGACCGGGTCCAGCAGTTGACCGCCGAGCAGCGCGGCGAAGAACCGGTTCTGGTCGGCGAGGGTCGAGACCAGCGCCCCACCAGCTCCGCCGTACGACATGTTGAACTCGGTGACGTCGCGCCGCCGCTGGGTTATGTCGCTCCGCCGCTCAGCGCCGATCAACGCGTAGCCGCGCGGATGGGGACCCCGGATCCGCACCGAGTCGCCCGGCCAGTAGGTATCGCGCAGGCCCAACGGCCCGATGATCCGTCGGGTGATCTGCACGCTGATGTCGCGGCCGGTGACCTGCTCGACGATCAGGCCGGCGAGGACGTAGTTGGTGGTCGAGTAGTGCCAACTGGTGGCCAGCCGCGGCTGGCCCAGCGCCATCGCGATCAGCTCCGCTGGCGCGAAGTGCCGATACCGCCAGCGATCCACCCGGTCCCAGTCGAGCGCGTCGACGTGGTCGGGCAGGCCGCTGGTGTGCCGCAGCAGATCACGGACGGTGATCCGTCGGCCGTCGTACCCGTTGCCACGGACCCGGCCTGGCAGGTACCTCTCGATTGGGGCGTCCAGGACGAGCTGGCCCTCCGCGACGAGTTGCAGCACCACTGTCGCGGTGAATGCCTTCGTCGAACTGCCGATCCGGATCCGTTCGTCGACAGGCATCGGCCGGCCCGTCCGCAGGTCGGCCCACCCGCTGGCAGCAGCCCACCTGCCGCACCCCGGTCCGCTCACCTCGATGGCCGCGCCTGCCAACCGATGGGTGCCGGTCAGGTAATGCAGCGCGGCGGTCGTCGCCGGCCGATCGGAGCACGCCGGCCCCGGTTGACGGGCCGCGGCTGGTGCCCCCACGCCGGCGAGGGTGAGCAGGACAGCTCCGGCGAGCACCCCGATTGTGTGCCGTCGTCGTGTCGGTCTTCTCATGTCGTCGACGCTAGGGACGGCCAGGCGGGGCCACGAGGGAGCAGAGGCCCTGATCAATGGTGTAGCTGGCTACACTGCCCCGGCCGCCCCTGTGGACGGAGAATGTGACGATGCGGCGGGCTCGGTTCGCGACGACGTACCTGGTGACCGGCGGGGCTACTGCGGTGGCGTCGGCGGTCGCGATCGGCGCGCTCGCCGGGGCACTTGGCCTGAGCCTCGTCCTGGTCGGCATCGCGCTGCTGCCGCCAGCCGTGCGTGTCCTCCGGTCGATCGTTCGCCTGGAGCGGCGCCGCGCAGACCGGTTGCTGGGCCTAGCAGTTCCGGCCGAGTCCCAGGTGCTGTGCGCGAGTCAGGCCGCGTGGCTGCGCATTGCCGGAGGCGATTTGGTCACCTACCGAAGTGCGCTCTGGCTGACCGTGCACGCCATCGCCGGTGTGCCGCTAGCTGCCGGTGTGCTGCTGCTCTGGCTACTCGCGCTGGGCGGGTTGATCGTGCCGCTGATGTGGTGGACCGTGCCGGTCGAGGCTCCGCTCACCTTTGTCGTGCCGATCCGGAGCTGGTCCCAGGCGCTGCTGGTGCCGCCCCTGCTCGGGCTCGCCGCGCTGGCACTTCTCCGGTGGGCTGTCCCGGCCTGCGCCGTGGCGTACGCACGGGCGGCGCGAGCGTCGTTCGCGCCGTCCTCGCGGAGCCGGTTGGAGCGGCGGGTCACGGAGCTCACCGCCACCCGGGCCGGCGCGCTCGACGCCCACGCGGCGGAGCTGCGGCGGATCGAGCGCGACCTGCACGACGGCACCCAGGCCCGGTTGGTGGCGATCGCCATTCAGCTCGGCGTCGCGCAACGTCAACGGGCAGCCGACCCGGCGCTGGCGGACCAGCTGGTCGAGCGGGCGCGGACGAGCGTCGAGGCAGCGCTGACCGAGCTGCGCGCGGTGGTGCGGGGCATCTACCCACCAATTCTGGCTGACCGAGGTCTGCCGGGCGCGGTGCACGCGCTCGCCGCTGACTGTCCGGTGCCGCTGACGGTCCGGGTCACCCCGCTGCGACGACTACCGGCGGCGTTGGAGAGCGCCGCCTACTTCGTCGTGGCCGAAGCGCTGGCCAACATCACTCGGCACAGCAGGGCGACCGGTGGTGATCTGCGGGTGGAGCACCAGGCGGGTCACCTGGTGGTCAACGTGACCGACGACGGCGTCGGCGGCGCACAACCGTCGACCGGCACCGGCCTGACCGGCATCCGGCGCCGGGTCGCGGCACTGGACGGCACTGTCGAGCTGAGCAGCCCGATCGGCGGGCCGACAGTGCTACGGGTGGAGTTGCCGTGCGCGTCCTGATCGCCGAAGACAACGTCCTGCTCCAGGAAGGGCTCAACCTGCTGCTCAGCACCGCCGGCTTCGAGGTGACGGCAGCGGTCGACACGCCGGACGACATCATCGCGGCGATCGATCGGCAGCGGCCCGACGTCGCCATCATGGACATCCGACTGCCGCCGACGTTCCGCGACGAGGGGTTGCGCACCGCATTGGCCGTGCGTCGGCTGCACCCCGGACTGCCGGTGCTGCTGCTGTCCCAGTACGTCGAGCGCGCCTACGCGACCGAGCTGCTCGTCGACGGGCAGGGCGGCGTCGGCTACCTGCTCAAGGACCGGGTGTCCCGGGTCGAGGAGTTCCTCGACGCCTTACGTCGGGTCGCCGCCGGAGGCACAGTGCTGGACCCGCAGGTCGTGGCGCAACTCGTCACCGCCCGGCGCAACCCGCTCACCGAGCTCACCGCCCGGGAACGCGAGGTGCTCGCGCTGATGGCCGGAGGCAGCACCAACACGGGCATCGCCGCCCAGCTCGTGATCACCGAGCGCGCGGTGAGCAAGCACATCGGGAACATCTTCACCAAGCTCGACCTGCCACCCGACAGCGACGTGCATCGCCGGGTCGCCGCCGTGCTCGCCTTCCTGAAGGATCCGGGTAGGTGAGCGGGCCGGGTCCCCTGAGGGCCGGCCCACTCGTCGCGCCCGTGACGGCATCAGCGGCGCAGCGACCTCCAGAAGTCGTACGAGTGGGCCGCCGCGAAGTCCGTCCTGCCCGGTCCGCCGCCACCGGCGAACACCCGCACGTACGTGGCGTCAGGGCGCAGTCGAGGCCAGCTCGCCCGACCCGTCCGGGCGAAGTCGCTCCAGGTGCGCACCATCTCGTCGGAGAGCCGCCGCTGGGTCGGCGTCAACGCCTCGGCGTAGTCGACAGCGAACAGGTACGGCAGCTCGGCACAGTGGTACGCGCCGATGGCGAACGTCGGTTCGGGTCCTTCGGTGAAGAACGGCGCGTCCTCGTCGGCGAACTCGTACGCGAACGTCGGCACCTGCCGCGCGAATGCCAACGCGGCGGAGTAGACCGGCTCGGCGTAGTCGTGATCGGTCAGCACGGCGCCCAACGTCGCGCTGGCCGATTGGGCGGGGTCGCGCGGATAGCGGGCCAGCACCTCCTCGGCGTGGTCACCGAACATGGCGCGCACCTGGTCGCGGTGCTGGTCGTCGGTGAGCGGGCACGACTCCGGCTCCTGGTCCGGCTTCGGCGGCTCCGGGCAGTTGAGTCCGAACCGTTCCATCCCCCACACCACGAGCCGGGACTCGTCCCGGTTCATCCCGGTCAGCACCGGTACCGGATGCAGCCTCCCGGTGGTCAGCGCGTCCGCCGGGTCCACCGGTAGCGTGCGACCGTCGACGACCGGGCCCAGGTCGACACCCTCGCCGGGGTAGCCGGCCGTCTCGACCAGCCGGGCGGGGGGACGTCCGCGCAGGCAGGCGGCGACCACTGCCGGGTCGGTGCAGCCGATCCTCCGGGCGAACTCCTGAGCCGCCCCGATCGCCTCGGCCCGGGTCTGGACCGGGTTGGCGCACGAGTTGCTCTGCATGATCGCCCGGTGGAACAGTCCAGCGGAGCCCGGCGCGGCGAGCTGCGCGCAGACACTTGTCGCCCCGGCGGACTGGCCGAACACTGTGACGTTGCCCGGGTCGCCGCCGAAGGCCGCGGCGTTGCGCCGCACCCAGCGCAGTGCGGCCTGCTGGTCCTGCAACCCGAAGTTGCCGGTGATTCCGTCCCGACCGGCCAGCGCCGGATGCGCCAGGAAGCCGAGCGCGCCGAGCCGGTAGTTCACAGTGACGATTATGACGTCACCTCCGGCGGCCAGCCGCTGCCCGCCGTATCCGTCACCGCTGCCGAACCGGTAGTCCCCGCCGTGCAACCAGACCATCACCGGTCGAGGCGTTCGTTCGACCGAGCGCGGGGTGGTGACATTCAGGTAGAGGCAGTCCTCGGACTCGGAGGGTGTGTCCATCGGCAGCCCTTGCAGTTGGGCGCAGCCGTCACCGGGTCGGCTCGCGTCGCGCACTCCGGTCCATGTCGGACCGGGCTGCGGCGGTGCCCAGCGCAGCGCGCCCAGCGGTGGTCTCGCGTACGGGATGCCCTGGAACGAGCGGTGGTCTGCCGCGACGGTCCCCCGCACCGCGCCCTGGTCGGTCCGGACGACGGCAGCGCTCCGGCGGTCGTCGTCGGCCGCGGCCGGACCGACGGCCATCGCCGGGCAGACGAGGACGACAGCGCCCACCGTGACGGCCCATCGGGGGTACGGAAGTCTTCTCATGCTCTCCTCATTTCGTCGACGCCGGTACGGCGTACGCACCGGGCTGCGTCGAGCATGTCGAGCTGGTGACCAGCCGGCCAGGGAGCTCTAGTACGCAATGGCCGGAAGGGCGGGGGCGCCTACCGGTGCTCTAGTGCGCTACGGTCACCGCGAGGCTGGCGGGAGGCGATCGTGGCGGAGTTAGACGAATCCACTCCTCCTTATCTGCGCATCGTCGGGGAGTTGCGACGGCGCATCGTGGCAGGCGAGTTGGGCCCCGGCGACCGGGTGCCATCCACCCGGCAGATCGTCCGGGAGTGGGGCGTCGCCATGGCGACCGCCAGCCGGGCGCTCACCGCGCTTCGCCAGGAGAACCTGGTCCGGGCGGTGCCGGGTGTGGGCATGGTGGTGGCCGGCGCAACGCCGACCACGCCGGGTCGGGGTGCCCCGCCCGGCGGTCGGCGGCTGCCCGTCCAGGGGTTGACCCGCGACCAGGTGGTGCGGACCGCCATGACGATTGCCGACGCCGAGGGGCTACCGGCACTGAGCATGCGGCGCATCGCGATGGAGTTGGACGTCCCCACCATGTCGCTGTACCGGCAGGTTCGGGGCAAGGAGCAGCTTCTCGTGCTGATGGCGGACGCGGCCTTCGCCGCGCATCGGCTGCCGCGCACGTTCCCGCCCGGATGGCGAGCCCAACTGGAGTTGCTCAGCCGACTTCAGTGGTCGATCTACCGGCGGCATCCCTGGCTGGCCCAGGTCATCTCGCTGACCCGCCCACTGATGGCACCGCACGCCGTCGCGCACACGGAGTGGGCGCTGCGCGCCCTCGCCCGGCACGGCCTGGACCAGCACACCCAGCTTCACCTGGCGGCCGCACTGGCCAACCATGTCCGAGGTACCGCCGTCAACCTGGAGCGGGAGGCCGAGGCGGAGCAGGACACCGGCCTGACCGACGACGAGTGGATGGCGGCCCAGGCCGACGTGTTCGGTGGGCTGCTCGCGGCGGGCGAGTTTCCGCATCTGGCCCGACTCAGCCGGACAGCGGTCGACCTCAATGTCGAGAGTCTCTTCGAATTCGGTCTGCAACGTCTGCTCGACGGGATGGCGGCGCTGCTCGAACGGTGACCGCTCAGACCCTGTCGCTGGCCTGCTCGGGCAGGCGCGCCCCGGACGCGGCCACGAAACCGGCGAGCGCGATCTCCGCGGCCTGTCGCAGGTCTTCCCTGCTGACCCCGGCGGCTGCATGCACCGCCTGCCCCTCGGTGACGATCATGACGAAGCGGGCGAGCGCGACCGGGTCGGCCTGCGCGGGCAGGTCGCCGTCGGCGACGGCGCGGGCGAGCCGGTCGGCGAGGGCACCTTCACCGCCCAGGCGACTGGTGGCGAGGAAACCGGCGATGGACGCGTTCTCGGTAGAGCAGCTCGTGCCGCCCTGGATCGACAGGCAACCGGCCGGTCGGTCGGTCCGGGTCACGGCGATCGCGTTCTCGCGCAGCAGGGTGGCGACCACCTCGTACGCGGTCGGCTGGGCGAAAGCGTCCCGCGCGTACTCCATGTCCTTTTCGGCATAGCGGGCCACGGCCTTGCGGAACAGCTCCTCCTTACCGCCGAAGGCGGCGTAGAGGCTGGGTTTGTTGATCCCCATGGCCTCGGCGAGGTCGTTCATCGAGGCGCCCTCGTATCCCTGTCGCCAGAACACCTCCACCGCGCGCTCCAACGCCTCGTCGGCGTCGAAGCCACGTGGTCGACCTCGCTGCGGCACAGCCCATCACCCCTTCTCCGCCCATCCTACCGACAGCGGAAACCGATCGGTACAGAAATTTGCGGACCCGGTCGGCGGTTGCTACGTTCGGATACGTACCGCTCGGTACAAAACTTGCTTGAGGCCCGGCCGGCCGCACACCACCACACCCCAACAGAGGAGTTCCATCGTGGGACAGCTCGACGGCAAGACCGCCCTCGTCACCGGGGGCACCACGGGCATCGGCCTGGCCGCCGCCCGCCGCTTCGCCGCAGAAGGCGCGTACGTCTTCGTCACCGGCCGCCGCAAGGGCCCGGTGGACGAGGCCGTCGCCAGCATCGGCGCGAACGTCACAGGCATCGCCAGCGATGTCAGCAAGCTCGACGACCTGGACCGGGTGATGCGGGCGATCGAGGAGCGGGGCGCTGGGCTGGACGTGGTGTTCGCCAACGCCGGCGGTGGCGAGTTCCGTTCGCTCGACTCGATCACGGTCGAGCACGTGGCAACCACCTTCGACACCAACATCTACGGCACCATTTTCACAGTGCAGAAGGCCCTGCCCCTGCTCAACGAGGGCGCGTCGATCGTGCTGACCGGCTCGACCGCCGCCAGCAACGGCACCCCCGCGTTCAGCGTCTACGCCGCGTCCAAGGCGGCCATCCGCTCGTTCGGCCGCACCTGGGCCGCCGAGCTGATCGGCCGGAAGATCAGGGTCAACACCCTGATCCCCGGCTCGACCGAGACCCCCGGGCTCGCCGGCCTCGCGCCCAGCCCCGCCGAGGCACCCGGGTTGCTGAAGGCCATCGCCTCGGGCGTGCCCATGCAGCGCATGGCACACCCGGACGAGATCGCCAACGCCGCGCTCTTCCTCGCCTCCGACCAGAGCAGCTTCATGACCGGCGGCGAATTGTTCGTCGACGGCGGCGAGCAGCAGCTCTGACGCGAAAACGCCCGGTCGATCCTCGCGGATCGACCGGGCGTTTCTGCACTACAGAGCGGTGGCGGAGGGATTTGAACCCTCGGAGGGCGTTAACCCTCACACGCTTTCGAGGCGTGCTCCTTAGGCCGCTCGGACACGCCACCGCCGACGAGGGTACAGGACCGCCGGTTCCGACGCCGAACCGGTATCGCCCGGGCCGGCCTGGCAGGATCTTTGCCATGAGTACGCACATCGGCGCGAAGCCGGGCGAGATCGCCGAGCGGGTCCTGATGCCGGGTGACCCCCTGCGGGCCAAGTGGATCGCGGAGACCTACCTCGAGGGCGCCACCTGCTACTCGACGGTTCGGGGCATGCTGGGCTTCACCGGCCGCTGGAACGGCGTCGAGGTTTCCGTCCAGGGCTCCGGCATGGGCATGCCGTCGGCCTCCATCTACGCCCACGAGTTGATCAACGAGTACGGCGTGAAGACGCTGATTCGGGTCGGCTCGTGTGGCGCCCTCAGCACCGACCTGCAACTGCGGGACGTGGTGGCCGCGATCGGGTCGTCCACCGACTCGAACATGAACCGGATGCGCTTCGACGGGCTGATCGACTACGCCCCGGTGGCCGACTTCGGGCTGCTGCGTGCGTCGGTCGAGGTGGCCGAGCGGCGCGGCATCACCATGCACGTCGGGCCGATCCTGGCGGCGGATGCCTTCTACACCGACCGGCCGGACCTGTACGACACCCTCGCCGACTACGGCGTGCTGGCTGTGGAGATGGAGTCGGCGGCGCTCTACACGATCGCCGCCCGGTTCAAGGCCCGCGCGCTGACCGTGTTGACAGTCAGCGACCACATCAAGACCGGTGAGAAGACCACCTCGGAGGAGCGCGAGCAGACCTTCAGCCAGATGGTCGAGATCGCCCTCGACACGATCATCGCCTGACCCGTTCCGGCGGGCGGCGTCACCGCGACGAGCGTGATGACTGTGAGGCATCAATATGCCGCACAGTCATCACGCTCTTTCGCATCACGCCGACCCGGGACAGCCCGGCCGAGCCCCGCCAACCCAACCGGGCCAGGCCGACCGGCCCGTGCCACGCCGGTCACACGGCGGCCAGCGCCTCCGTCGGCGCGAGGCGGGCGGCACGCACCGCCGGGTAGAGGCCGGCGAAGCCGCCGATGACCAGCGTCGCGCCCACCCCGCCGAGCATCGCCCAGGCCGGCACCACTGTCGGCCAGTCCTGGGACAGCGCGTAGCCCGCTGTGACCAGGATGCCCAGCACCACCCCACCGATCCCGCCGAGCGCCGAGAGCAGCAGCGATTCGGTGAGGAACTGGGCCCGTACCTGACCGCGGGTGGCGCCGAGTGACCGGCGCAGGCCGATCTCGGCTCGGCGTTCCAGCACCGAGATCACCATGGTGTTCGCCACGCCGACACCACCGACCAGCAGGGCGACCGCGCCCAGGCCCAGCAACAGGCCGGTGAACGCGTCGTCGGTCGCCTCGGCGGCAGCCAGCGCGTCCGAGGGCCGGGACACCTCGACCTCGTTCGGCGCCTCCGGATTGGTGGTCGCGCCGAGCACCGACCGGACCGCCTCGACCTGCGACTCCTGTGCCCGGGTGTAGACGGTGGTCGGGTGACCGTCGAAGCCCAGGTATTCGGCCGCCGCCGCCCAGCCGACCAACGCCGACGTGTCCAACTCCGGGGCGAGCGGTGCGGCGGCGAGGGTGCCGACCACTGTGAACGGCCGTCCACCCAGCCACACCTGCATCTGCGGGTCCGCCGAGGTGATCCCGAGCCGCTGCGCGGCGGTGGCACCGAGCACGACCGCCGGGTAGCGAGCGGTCGCCTCGTTGAGCCAGGTGCCGGTGGTCACCTGGGCTCCCACTGTGCCGAGCAGGTCCAGCCGGGCCGCCCGGGTGGCGATGCCACCGGTCTCCGCCGTCGGGATCCGATCCGAGCGGTACACCTTGGCGTCAGGCACCTGCCCGGTCGCGGACACCTCGGTCACCGGGCCGATCCGCCCGATCATCGCGATCGACTCCTCGGGCAGCTGCGCGTCAGCGCCGAACAGGGTGCTGCCCGGCTCGACGGTGAGCAGGTTGGTGCCGAGCGCGTCGAGCGCCCGGTCCAGCTCGGCCCGGGACGACGAGGAGATGCCGACCACAGCGATCATCGCGGCGATGCCGATCGCGATGCCCAACGCGGAGAGGAACGCCCGCAGCGGACGGGTCCGCAGCCCCACCCCACCGACGCGCACGACGTCCGCCGGTCGCAGTCGGGCCGGCGTCAGCGTCGCCATCAGCCGACACCGCCCGACGCGAGGGCCGAGTCGTGCCGCACCGCGCCGTCGCGCATCCGCACCTGCCGGGGCAGGCTTCCCGCGATCTCCCGGTCATGGGTGATCACCACCACTGTGGTGCCGGCCCGGTGCAGGTCGTGCAGCAGCGCCAACACCCCGGCGCCGGAGTGGGAGTCGAGGTTGCCGGTCGGCTCGTCGGCGAGCAGCACCGCCGGCTCACCGACCACCGCGCGGGCCACGGCCACCCGCTGCCGTTCCCCGCCGGACAGCTCGTGCGGCCGGTGCCCCAACCGGTGGCCCAGGCCGACCCGGACCAACGCGGCCTCCGCCCGGTCCCGCCGCCTCCTGAGAGGTACGCCGGAGTAGAGCAACCCGTCGGCCACGTTGTCCACGACCGGGACGCCGGGGGCGAGGTGGAACTGCTGGAAGACGAAACCGATCCGGGTGGCCCGCAGCGCGGACAACTCCCGGTCGGTCAGCTTCGCCGCGTCGTACCCGTCGATGAGCACGCTGCCCGACGACGGCCGGTCCAGGGTGCCGATCAGGTGCAACATTGTCGACTTGCCCGATCCGGACGGGCCGACGATCGCGACCAACTCGCCCTGACCGATCCGCAGCGACACGTCGTCCAACGCGACGACACCGCCGGCGTACCGCTTGCTGACCCGGTCGAGCACTATCACCTCGCCGCTCACGTCGGCACCACCACCGTGGTGCCCTCGGTGAGGCCCGTACCGGTGACCTCCACCCGACCGTCGGCGAACAACCCGGTGGTCACCGCGACGACCCGGCTCGCGTCGCCCTCGGCGACCTGGACGCCGTAGCCGCCCTCGGCCAGCGCCAACAGGGCCGCCACCGGCACTGTGAGCACGTCGCGGCGCTCCGAGACGGTGAACGTGACGTTCGCGCTGGCCTGGTCGAAGCCGGTGAGGGCCTTCGGGTCGGTCACCGCGACTGTCACCTCGATCTTCGTCTCGGCGTCGCCGGCCTGCCCGTTGGCGCCGGTCGCGCCGGCCTGGACGACCGTCTCGACAGTGCTGATCGTGCCCGCCACCGACCGGCCGTCCGGCAACCGCACTGTGACCTTCGCGTCGCGCTTGGCCAACCGCTGGTCGTCCACGTCCAACTCGACGGTGACGACCCGGCTGGTGCCGGTGTACGTCAGCACCGCCTGGCCGGGCTGGGTGAGATCGCCGACGTCGACCTGGTGGCTCTCCACCCGGACCTCCCGGTCGGCGTACACGACCCGCCCCGGCTCGACCCGACCGGTCTCGGTCAGGCCCAGGTCCTCCTGCCAGTCCCGGACCGCGTCCGCTGTGGCGCCGGTGTACTCGTCGTCGACGGTGAAGCCGGTGTAGCCCAGCGCTTCGAGATTCCGCTCGAACTGCGCCACGTCGGGCCCCTCCACCCCGGGGGCGAGGTCCCGGTACGCGGGCAGCCCGCCGTAGAGCAGCACCACCTCCTCGTTGTCGACCAGGTAGAGCGCCTTGCCCCGCCGTACCGTCGATCCGGTGGCCGCCAGCCCGGTGACGGTGCCGCTGAGCTTCACCGTGGCGGTACGCGTCGCGCCGTACCCCAGCTCACCGTCCGCCGTCTCCGAGTCGGCGAGGGTCTGCCGGGTGACAGCGGCGGTGGCGGGTGGTGCGGAGCCGGCCTGGGCACGGCCCTCGTCGGCACCGCCGCCGAAGCCCACAGCGGCGACCACTCCCACGGCGGCGACCAGCAGGACGACGCCGCCGGTGACGGCGGCGCGCAGCCGCGTGCGTCGGATGGCGCCCGTCACCGGCCGGCCCCGAACTGCGGCGCGTGCTGCCGGCACTTCTCCAGCGCGGCCTTCATGGCCGGATCGCCGATGTTGATCGCGTTGCCCCCCGCCCCGATGCGGACCCGCCCGTCGGCGTCCGGGTCCGGGAAGTCCGGCACCCCGTTCTCCCGCATGCATTTGGCCAGCGTGCGCATCTGCTCGGCCTGCTCGGGGTTGAGCTGCGGTCCCTGCCCGCCGTTTGGCAGCTTGTCCTGGCACTTCTCCATGGCCGCCTGGACCTTCTGCTGATCCACGTCCACACCGAACCGGAAGCCGGGACGCCCGCCCGCCTCCGGGTCGGGCATGTCCACCCCGTTCTCCCGCATGCACCTGGCGAAGGCGAGTTGCCGCTCGGAGTCACTGGCCGGCGGGCCGCTCGCCGTGGCCTCTGCCTTCGCCCCACCGGCGGTCGCGACCCCGCCGCCGCCGTCGCCTCCCGCGCCGCACCCGGACAGCACCAGGGCGAGCAGGACGGGGATCGCAAGCATCTGTCGTCGCATCGTGTCCGCTTCCGCTCAGGTCCGACGCGGTTCGCCGAACGTGACACCCAGTGCAGGGCAGTGGGCGTATCCCCGGCGTTACCGTCGGCGGTTATGCCGCCGTTACCGCACCCCGAGCACCATGGAGGGGTGAGAGTGCTGGTGGTCGAGGACGAGAACGTGCTGGCGGACGCCATCGCCGAGTGGCTGCGTCGGGAGTCGTTCGCTGTCGACGTGGCGTACGACGGGGACGCCGCGTTGGAACGGCTCGGCGTCAACGAGTACGCGGTGGTGGTCCTGGACCGGGATCTGCCGGTGGTGCACGGCGACGACGTGTGCCGGGCGATCGTGGACGCGGGCGGGGAGACCCGGGTGCTGATGTTGACAGCGTCGGCGGCGGTCCGGGAACGGGTGGCGGGGCTGGCGCTCGGTGCCGACGACTACCTGACCAAGCCGTTCGCCCTGGTCGAGCTGTCGGCCCGGGTGCACGCACTGACCCGCCGGTCCCGCCCGGCGGCGCCGCCGACGCTGCGTCGCGCCGGCATTCAGCTCGACCCGGCCCGACACGAGGTACGCCGGGACGACCGGCACGTGGCGCTGTCCCGCAAGGAGTTCGCGGTGCTTGCCGAACTGCTGCGCGCCGACGGCGCGGTGGTCTCCGCCGAGGACCTGTTGGAACGCGCCTGGGACGAGCACATCGACCCGTTCACCAACGTGGTCCGGGTGACAGTCATGAAGCTGCGCCGCAAACTCGGCGACCCGCCGGTGATCGAGACGGTTCCCGGGGCGGGGTACCAGATCCGATGAAACGCCTCACGATCCGCGCCCGGCTCACCCTCATCTACGGCGGGCTCTTCCTGTTGGCCGGCGTGGTCCTGCTCGCCGTCACGTACGTGCTGGTGGATCAACGGATGGCGCAGCCGTTCGGGGTGAAACTGCGGGACCTGCCGAAGACCTCCCCCACGACGCCCAGCGGGCAGAACGTCGACGACCTGCGCGCCCTGTTGCAGGAGGTGCAGGACGAGGCGAAGCGCAACGCTTTGGAGTCGCTTCTCACCCAGGGCGGTATCGCGTTGATCGTGGTGTCGACGGTGGCGATCGCGTTCGGCTGGTTGCTCGCCGGTCGGGCGTTGCAGCCCCTGCTCCAGATCACCGGCACGGCCCGCCGGATCGCCGGCGCGGACACCGCCGGTCGTGGTCTGCACGAGCGGATCGCGCTCACCGGCCCTCCCGACGAGGTACGCGAACTCGCCGACACCTTCGACGAGATGCTGGAACGGCTGGATCGCTCCTTCGACGGGCAGCGCCGGTTCGTGGCGAACGCCTCGCACGAGCTGCGTACGCCGCTGGCGCTCAACCGCGCCCTGGTGGAGCTGGCGATCACCCGCCCGGACGCCTCGGCGGAGACCCGGCGACTGGGTGAGTCGCTACTGGCTGTCAACGAGCGCCACGAGCGGCTGATCGACGGTCTGCTGACCCTGGCCGACTCGGAGAACGAGCTGACCGAGCGTACGCCGGTCGACCTGGCCGAGGTCTGCGCGCACACGACCGATCAGGCCGGGAAGCAGGCACCCGGCGTGCCGGTTCGGCGGGCCCTGGCCCCGGCGCCCACCAGTGGCGACCCGGTGCTGTTGGAGCGGCTCACGTTCAACCTGGTGGAAAACGCGCTGCGCCACAATCTGCCCGACGACGGTTGGGTGGAGGTCCGCACCGGGCTGGTCGACGGCCGGCCCACCCTCACTGTGACGAACACCGGCCCGGTCATCCCGGGCTACGACGTCGAGACGATGTTCCAGCCCTTCCGGCGGCTGTCGCGGGAGCGGGTCGTCGGCGCGCGGGGCTTCGGGCTGGGGCTGTCCATCGTCCGCGCGGTGGCCCGGGCCCACTGCGGCACCGCCGAGGCGCAGCCCCGCCCGGACGGCGGTCTGATCGTCACCGTCACCCTGCCGCCGGCCTGACCGGCGGCGCGGCCTCAGCGGAAGAACGCGCGGAGGACGGTGGCGGTCTCGGCCTCCAGCACCCCGCCGTAGACCTCGGGGCGGTGGTTGAGCCGACGGTCCCGCAGCACGTCCCAGAGCGATCCGGCAGCGCCGGTCTTGGGTTCCCACGCGCCGAACACGACTGTGGAGACCCGGGACAGCACCAGCGCCCCGGCGCACATGGTGCACGGTTCGAGGGTGACCACCAGGGTGCAGCCGTCCAGCCGCCACCGGCCGGTGCGCTCGGCGCCCCGGCGTAGGGCCAGCACCTCGGCGTGGGCGGTGGGGTCGCCGGTCAGCTCGCGTTCGTTGCGTCCGGTGGCCAACTCGGTGCCGTCTGGCCCGTAGAGCACCGCCCCCACCGGCACGTCGTCGACGTCGGTGCTGACCGTGTCGTCGACCTGTGGACCGGCGACGGCGATCTCCAGGGCGCGGCGCATCCACAGCTCGTGCCGCTGTCGTCGGCCGACCTCGCCCAGGTCGGCCAGGCCCTCGTGGGCGCCCGGCCCGGCGCGGCCCACAGCGCCGGGGGTCGGCTGGCCCGGTCGGATCGACTCCAGCGAAGGATCGGTGGCGTCGGTCGGCTCAGACCTCACGCAGCTCCTCGACCTCGTCGGCGCAGCCGAGCACCTGGCAGATCTCGGCGGTGACGTCCGCCGGCATCATCCCCTCGTGGGTGCAGAGGGTCAGCAGCTTCTGCGCGGAGATGCCCAGGTTGGCCAGCAGGTCGGCGTCACCGACCGGGTCGGCCTCCGGGTCGACGACGGGCTGCTCGCTCTCCTCGTCACCGGTGCTCACCGGGCGTGGCTCGTCGTCACCGTCGAGCCCGGTGACCGAGGTCTTCAGGTCACCGACCAGCAGCGACCCGAGCTGCGACTCCTCGGCGTACGCGGAGTCCGAACCGAACACCCGCAGGTCCTCGCCCTCGTCGAGGCGCAGGATCACCAGGTACGCGTCGTCGGCCTCGACGAAGAGCAGCGACACGTCGGCCTCCTGGTCGACGTCACGCAGCCGGTCGGCAACCTCGTCGATGTCGGTGGCGCCACGCAGGCTGACCTCGGCGGCGGTCCAGCCACTGTCGTCGCGCACCACGGCCGCAGCGAAGTACGACACGGTCCCCCCAATAGCCCTCGACACAGCGTCGACTCGTTACGCGTGCACGTTAGCCGGTCGGGTCGGCAGGCGACCCGTCAACGCCCCGAAGGGCGGGTCATTCCTGACAAAGTCGGATCAGCCGACGACTCGACGGCGGGTCGCGATGAGCTGACGCAGACGCTCGGTGCGCTGCCGCTGCGGTCGGCTGCGCTGGCGGACCGCCCGGGCGCCCGCCAACTCGGCCAGCAACTGCAGTCGACGGCGATTGCGATCGGGATCCTGCCGGGGAGTGGTCCAGGCCATAGTCCCGAGCGTGCCGAGTCTCGGCGGCCACGTCAAGACGGCGTTCGCTACGCAGCCAACCGGGCACACGGTGCAGTCACCGAGCGCCGTTCAGAGCCCGTCCGTGCCGGTCACCACAGCGGCCAGTCACCACTGGTGGCCCAGCGGACCGCCACCACGGCGGCGGCGATGCTCCAGCCACCCGCCGTGACGATGGCGACCCCGGTGGCCACCCCTCGGTCGCCGAAGCGGACCAGCACCAGGGCGGTGGCCCAGGCCAGCAGGCCGGCGAACACAGTCCACCACGCGTAGCTGGCCACGTCGGTGCCGAGCAGGCCGAACAGCAGCAGCCAGCCGGCCGCCGCGCCGCCACCGGAGGCGACACCACCGCCGGTGACCGGGTGCGGCTCGCGGTAGGTGGGCCGCGTCGGTGGCCCGGAGGGGAAGAGACCCGACGGGGTACGCGGCACCGGGCGGACGGCGCCGAAATCCGGGCCACCGTCGGGTCGGGCAATGGTCACCGTCGCTGCCCTCCCTCACGCGTGCCGCTCGTGCCCACGGTACCGGCTCTGCCAGGATGACCGGATGTCCTCGCCGACGATCAGCCGCCGCGCTCGTCCGGCGTACCCGATCCTGCTGTTGCTCGCCCCGGTGCTGGCCGCCGGCTGTGCGACCACCCGGCCGGGGGTGCCCGACGGCGCCGCGCCGACGCCACCGTCGGTCTGGGCGACCGCCGACCAGCCGGCGTCGCAGCCGCCCACGCCGGCGGCGACCGGCCCGAGCTCCCCGGCGCCGTCGTCGGCCAGGCCGTCGGCGACGGCACCCCGCACCGGGCTGAAGCACGTCTTTCCGGTACGCGCCGACAACGTCGACTACCACCCGACGCACGGGGCGTACCCGGGGACGGATCTCTTCGCCGACTGCGGCGAACCGTTCGTGGCGGTGACCGACGGGACGGTGCTGCAGGTGAGCCGCGTGGACCGCTACCGCAAGCGTGGGCCGCAGGGCCCGGACAACGGCGGCCTGTCGGTCGCCCTGCTCGGCGACGACGGGGTGCGGTACTACGGCTCGCACCTGAGTGTCGTGGCCAGCGGAGTCGACCCCGGGGTGCGGGTCCGCGCCGGGCAGCAGCTCGGCAAGGTGGGCCGCACCGGCAACGCGAACAACGTGTGTCACGTGCACTTCGGCATCTCGCCGGCGTGCGCGGGCAAGGACGGCTGGTGGATCCGGCGCGGGGTGATCTGGCCGGCGCGTTACCTGGACTCCTGGCGGCGCGGCGGCAACAAGGAGCCGGCCGCCGAGGTCACCGCGTGGCAACGCAAGCACGGCTGCCCGAAGGCGCCCTGACATGGCTCGCGCGAGAGATCCCATCGCCGACCTGCGCCGGATCGCGTTCCTGTTGGAACGGGCGAACGAGGCCACCTACCGGGTGCGCGCGTTCCGGTCGGCGGCGAAGGCGCTGGCCGGCCTGCCTGCGGCCGAGCTGACCGAACGGGCCGGCAACGGCACGCTCACCGAACTGGCCGGTGTCGGTGACGTCACGGCCCGCTGCGTGGCGGAGTCCCTCGCCGGTGAGGAACCGGTCTATCTCCGCCGGCTGGTGGCGACCGAGGGCAGCGACCTGGACGCCGAGGCCACGGCGCTCCGCGCCGCCCTGCGCGGCGACTGTCACACCCACTCGGACTGGTCCGACGGCGGCTCGCCCATCGAGGAGATGGCGCTGGCGGCTGTGGAGTTGGGCCATGAGTACCTGGTGCTGACCGACCACTCGCCCCGGCTGACGGTTGCCCGGGGGCTGACCGCGGAGCGGCTGCGCCGGCAGCTCGACCACGTGGCGCAGGTAAACGCGGCGCTGCCCGAGGGTTTCCGGATCCTCACCGGGATCGAGGTGGACATCCTCGCCGACGGCTCCCTGGACCAGGACGACGACCTGCTGGCGCGGCTCGACGTGGTGGTCGGGTCGGTGCACAGCGGCCTGAAGGACGAGCGGTCGAAGATGACCCGGCGGATGCTGAAGGTGGTCGCCAACCCGCACCTGGACATCCTCGGTCACGTCACCGGCCGGATGGTGTCGTCCCGCCCGGCCGGGGTGACCGGTCCGGGCGATCGGGGGCACCGCGCGCGTACGCGGGCGGAGAGCGACTTCGACGCGGACGCCGTCTTCGCCGCCTGCGCCGAGCACGACACCGCCGTCGAGATCAACTCTCGGCCGGAGCGGCAGGACCCGCCGAAGCGCCTGATCCGCCGCGCCCTGGAGGCTGGCTGCCGGTTCGCCATCAACACCGACGCGCACGCGCCCGGCCAACTCGACTGGCAACGGTTCGGCTGTGAACGCGCCGCCCTGTGCGGCGTTCCCGCCGACCGCGTGATCAACACCTGGTCGGCAGAGCAACTGGTGGCCTGGACGCACAACCGCACCTGACCAGCCCTCCGGCGCCCGCCCCGCCCCGATCACCTACCGGATGACCCGTCCGCGAGCGGGCGCGTCGGTGTCAGCGGTGGGCGGGTTCGGCGGCGGGTGTGGCGGGAGCGCCGACGCCGACGACCGGGCTGCTCCGGCGGCGACTGAACATCCCCTGCGAGACCGCGACCCCGAGCAGCACGATCAGCGCGCCGACCGGTTGGTGCCAGTTGAGTCGTTCGTCGAGCGCCAGAGCACCGATCAGCACCGCGAAGATCGGAATCAGGTACGTGACAGTGGACGCGGTGCTCGCGCCGGCCACCCGGATGTTCCGCATGTTGATCACGAACGCGAGCCCGGTGCCGAGCGCGCCGAGGGTCAGCACACTTGCCACCACTCCTGCCGACAGCTCGGTGGGCAGCGGCGGCAGGCCGGCGACGAAGGGAGTGACGATTGCCAGTTGCGCGGCGGCGAGCAGCAGTTGCGCCGTGGAGAGCGACAGACCCGAGTACGCGCTGCCGGCGACGAACCGCTTCTGGTACGGGATGGCCACGCCGTAGCAGGCCGCCGCACCGAAGCACATGAGCTGCCCGGTGAAGTGCGCCCCGCCGATGCCCTCCCAGACCCCGAGCACCACCAGCACTCCGACGAAGCCCAGCCCGAGCCCGACCGCGCGGCGCGCTGTGAGCCGCTCGGTGCGGAAGACCAGCACCGCCAGCGGCAGCACGATCAAGGGCGTGGTGGCATTCCAGATGCCGGCCAGCATCGACTCGACCCGCTGCTCGCCGTAACCGAAGAGGGTGAACGGCACTGCCACGCCGAAGGCGGCGACGACTGTCAGGTGCGCCCAGACCCGGGGCTCGCGGGGCAGCCGGTCGCGCAGCACGGCGAGGACCACCAGCAGGGTCAACGCGCCGGCGAGGACCCGGTAGAGGGTGAGTTGGACCGGGTGCAGCTCGGCCACCCCGACCTTGATGAAGAGAAAGCTGGAACCCCAGATCGCGGCGAGGGCGACAAAGCCGGGCAGCCAGGCGCGGACCGGCGCTCTGTCAGGAGTGGTATCGGTGGTCACCCCTGACACTCTGCCCCAACCGTGCGACAAAGTCGCGCGCCTTTCGGCCGTCACGCAGTGCCTGAACCCGCAGCTCCAACACGACAAACGTCGGCGACATGGGGGTGGGGTGGTCACGTAGGGTCGCAGCGTGGGACGAATTGATGAACTCGCCAACCGCTACGTGGCCGAGTGGGCGCCGTTGAGCCCCACCGGCGCCACCTTCGTCGGCATCGCCGGCCATGACGACCAGCTCGACGACCTCTCGCCCGACGGCTACGGGGCGCGCGCGGACCTCACCCGCCGGACCCTCGCCGAGCTGGAGGTGACCGAGCCGGAGACCGAATCGGAACGGACCGCCAAGGAGGCCATGCAGGAACGACTCGGCCTGGACCTCGCCCGGTACGACGCCGGTGAGGTGACCAGCGAGGTCAGCGTGATCACCAGCGGGCTGCACGAGATCCGCATGGTGTTCGACCTGATGCCCACCGCCACCAGCGACGACCAGGCCAACATCGCCGCCCGGCTCAACGGCTTCGGCGCGGCGCTGGAGGGCTACAAGACCACACTGCGTGCGGCGCTCGCCGCCGGTGAGGTCAGCTCGAAGGTGCAGCTGGTCGAGGTGGCCAAGCAGTGCGACATCTGGGTCGACCCGACCGGGGACAACTTCTTCCACGGGCTGGTCGAGCGGCTCGGGGCGGAAGGCACGCTCGGCTCGGAACTGCGTCGGGGTGCGGCGGCGGCGACCGCGGCGACCGCCGAGTTCGGCCAGTTCCTGCGTAGCGAGCTGGCCCCGCACGGGCGGGACAAGCAGGCCGCCGGCCGGGAGCGCTACGAGCTCGCCTCGCAGTACTTCCTCGGCGCCAAGGTCGACCTGGACGAGACGTACGCCTGGGGCTTCGCCGAGCTGGCCCGCCTGGAGGCGGAGATGCGGGTCGTGGCGGGACGCATCGCCGGCTCCGGTGCCAGCGTCGACGAGGCCGTGGCCAAGTTGGACGCCGACCCGGCCCGGACCATCCAGGGCAAGGAGGCATTCCGAGACTGGATGCAGGCGCTGGCCGACAAGGCGATCACCGAGCTGCACGGCACCCACTTCGACATCCCGGAGCAGGTCCGCCGCATCGAGTGCTGCCTCGCACCGACCAGTGACGGCGCCATCTACTACACCGGCCCGAGTGAGGACTTCTCCCGCCCGGGTCGCATGTGGTGGGCGGTGCCGCAGGGCATCAGCGACTTCTCCACCTGGCGAGAGGTGACCACCGTCTTCCACGAGGGCGTGCCGGGTCACCACCTCCAGGTGGCGCAGACCGCCGTCCGGGCCGACCTGCTCAACCGTTGGCAGCGGCTGCTCTGCTGGGTCTCCGGCCACGGTGAGGGCTGGGCGCTCTACTCGGAGCGGCTGATGGACGAGCTGGGCTACCTGGAGGATCCGGGCGACAAGCTGGGCATGCTCGACGGCCAGGCGATGCGCGCCGCACGGGTGATCGTGGACATCGGCATGCACCTGGAGCTGGAGATCCCGAAGGACAATCCGTTCGGTTTCCACCCGGGCGAGCGGTGGACGCCCGAGCTGGGCTGGGAGTTCATGCGGGCGCACTGCCGGGTTCCGGACGAGAACCTGCGCTTCGAGCTGAACCGCTACCTGGGTTGGCCGGGGCAGGCGCCGTCGTACAAGGTGGGTGAGCGGATCTGGCTCCAGGCCCGCGAGGACGCCAAGGCCCGCAAGGGCGCCGATTTCGACCTGCGGGAGTTCCACCGGCAGGCGTTGGATCTGGGTGCGCTGGGTCTCGACCCGCTGCGCCGGGCGCTGGCCCGACTCTGACCGGCGGTGGCTGCGCGCGCCGACGGTACGACGAGTCCGTCGCCGCGCGCGGCCACGCCCGGAGCCCAGGCTGCTCGCGCGACAGAGCGCTGCACACCGAGGCCGCTCTGCGGCTGTGCGCTCAGCCGAGGGTGAGTGCCAACGCCGGGCGGGCGGTCAGCGTGTCGCTGGTGACGTACGCCAGGTCGATGGCGGGGTCGGTGAATGTGATCGGGATGGGCGAGGTGATCGGGAGGCCGTCCGGTAGCGGCAGATCCGGGGTCAGCGTGATCTTGATGCCGAGCAGCCGACCGACGAACCGGGTCGCGTAGAAGGCGACGTCTCCCCGCACTGTCAACTGGTTGGTCGCGTACCGCTGGTTGCGCCCTGCGGGGCCGTCGGCCCGCAGCAGGAAGTCGGTGGTCACCGCCTCCCGCATGCTGAACTTCAGCACCTTGAGGTCGCCCTTCACCGTGTGCAGGTCCGTGACCCCGTCGAACCGCAGCCCGGTCATCCGCACCGACGACCCGGTGAGCTTCGACGGCGTCTGGGCCACCGTCGGCAGGGCCGGATCGGCGGCGATCCGCGGCAGAAGCTTGCCCGGCTGCACAGTTCCCGGCTTGCCGGGCTTGCCCGGGGCCGGCTTGCCCGGGGGCCGCGACGGACAGTCGACGGGGCCGGGACGAGACGTCGCCGTGCTGGTCGGCCGGGCTGTCGGCGTGGCGGTGGGACGCACCGAGGGCGCGGGGTCCGCCTGGTCTCCGATGCCGAGCAGATCGCCGATCCCGTCCAGGATGTCGGTGATCACGTTGCCACCCCGCGCAGGGCTCGGGGTGGGCGTCGGCGTGGTCGCGCTGCGACTGGGCGACGGGGTGGCGGCCCGGGGCGGGGTGGGACAACCGGTCGAGGCCGGCCGGTTCGGTGCGGCCTGCACCGCTCGGGGCTGGCTGGCCAGACCGACGGCCGCCAGGCCGAGGATCACGAGAGCGATGGCGAAGGCTCGCGGATCAGCGGAACGCCCCGGCCACTCGGGCGGCGCACCCTCGTCGGACGCTCCGGCCCCCGGATGATCGACCCGCACGACACCACACTGGTCGACACCGCGCTCGTCGACACCGTCCTGGCCGACACCGTCCTGTTCGGTGCCGCCACGGTCGGATCCGTCGGCACCAACCTCAGCCAGGCCAACGTCGACCAGGCCGGCACCGCCCTGGTCATCGCCGTTCTGCTCGATCTCGGCCTGTTGCGGGGCGTGGGGTGTGGAGTGGATCGGGGTCCAGGCGAAGGCGAGCGCGCCTCCGACGATGCCGAGCAGCAGACCGACGAAGAAGCCGCCCAGGTTGAGCCCGATCAGCGAGTACACAGCGGTGACCGCCGCGACGACCGAGTAGAACAGCCGCTGCGCCGGGGTGAACCAGAGCAGCAGGCCACAGGTCACCAGGATGATCGGGATCAGCAGCGAGAGCAGGCCGGTCGCGCCGCTGTGGAAGCTGAGACCGTTGAGGGTCATCCGGGTGGAGGCGAACATCTCCAGCCCGGCCAGGGCGATGAGCAATCCGCCCCAGAACGGCCGGCTGCGCTGCCAGCGGCGGAAGCGCCGCCACGCCTGAGCCGGACCACCGGGCCGGGCGTGGGACGGGTTCGCGGTTGTCACGTACTCCTCCTGGCCGAGCGGGGACGGGACCGAGCGGGGACGGGACCGAGCGGGTTTGGGTCGGACCCGGCCCGCGGTGCTGACCACCGCGGGCCTGGGCTCAACTCAGAAGCACTCCTTGCCCTTGGCGTCGTCACCCACGTTGACCTTGAGTCGGAGGCCGACCAGGTTGAACGTGGCCGCCGTGGTGTAGCGGGAGACCTGTTGCAGGTTGGTGATGGTGACGTGGTCGGAGTTCTGACCGAACGAGCCGGCTTGCGCCGTCGGGTTCAGGTCGGTGGCGTCCCGACCGATCCTGATGTTGGTGAAGGTCGCGTTGCCGTTCAACGAGTCCATCGCGATCAGCAGGTCCTTGGCGCGGGCGGGTTCCTTGCCCTCGCCGGCGTTGATGGTGAGCACCACCGGCAGGCCCGGCAGGTCGGCGCGGACGGACTGGCAGAGGCTGTACAACTCGGCGCTGCTGATCTCGGAGAGGGCGATCGGGTGGACCTGACCGGACTTCCCGTCCTTGCCCTTCTCGCGGACGATGCCGCCGTACTGCTTGAAGCCGTCGCCCTCGAGGCGGTCGGCGCCGATCTTGAACGTCTGCCCGGAGACAGTGATGTCGGACGCGATCGCGCCTGTCGACATTCCGAAGAGGATGGCGCCGGCAGCCGCCGTGGCGGGCACCATCATCGCGGCGAAACGCCACCATCGGGTACGACCCTGACTGTCCAACCGATCCTGCACGGGTTCCTCCTCGGGTCGATGCGCGCGAGTGGCCGGTCTCGAGCGGGCGACCCGCACTGGGAGCCCGCGGTCTGTTACCGGCTGGTAACCATCGGGCTTGATGGTGCACCCGCTGCGGCGCAGGTCACAACCCCCTGATTACCGAGCGGTAACAGTCGGACGACCAGGCGGAGGTGGGGCATCACGGAAAGTGAGATACCGCGCCCTCGCAACCCTCCTATATGGCCACAAGGCGGGCGTAGGGCGGCAGCAGGTTCAGCGCAACGTGACTCTACATTGACTAATTACAATCGAATAACAAATGTAAAGCGCGCAGGTCGTACGGGTTGCCACATAGACCGAGGGGCGAACCGCGTCGCGGTCCACCCCTCGGTCGTACGTCGGTCGTACGCGCGTCAGCGCTGCTCCACCTCGCCCGGAGCCGGACGCTGGGTCGGCACGGTCGGGTCCTCAGACTTCCAGTTGGTCGAAGCCGGCGGGATCTCGTCGCTCAGTGGCCCGCCGACCGGCTGCGGCCTGGGCTGCTCGACCGTGTCCGTGTCACGCACCGGCTCCTGGTCCACCCGGGTCGGCGTCGGGTCGTCCACCGCCGGCTCGGCGCGGTGCCGGGCCGTCCCACCCTCGGGCCGGGTCACCAGCCACACACCGAAGACGACAGCGATCAGACCGAGGACACCGGAGACGATCGGGCCCCAGAAACTGATCAGGCCGATCTTGAAGCGGTTGTCCTTTACCGTCTCGACACTGCGGCTGACCGTGTCGTCGGTGTAGTTGAAGTCCGCGTCCAACAGCACGGTGGGGGTGCCGGTGTTGGGGCGCAGCTCCTTGTGCTGCTGCTCCCGCACGTTCACGTAGGAGCCGGTGACCGGGTCCACCCAGACCGTCCGGATGTTGCTGTAGACGATCTGACCGCTGGTGGCACCGGGCGCGAACTTGCCGACCAGCGTCTGGAGGCTGCTCTCCGGGGTGGCCAGCACCTCGTTCTCGATCCGCTGCTCGAAGCGGTACGCCTCGATGCCCTTGATCTTCTCGGTGCCGACGAACTTCGCCGGGGTGGCCCGCTTCAGGTCACGGTCGAAAATCTGGTAGTCGCGCTTGTCGGTGCCGAACGGGAACTTGTAGATCTGGCCGGTGTACTTCACGTTGCCGACCGGAGTCCCGTCCGCCCCGGTCTCGTTGAGCCACTGGTCCTTCCACGAGGCGGCCGCACCGGAGATCCGGTAGAGAGCGAGTTCGGTGCTGTACTGGCTGACCACGTCCTGGTTGTCGGTGCGCCGGACCGTCTGGTAGACGTCCCAGATCACCGCGTCGCCCTTGAGCTCCGCGGGCAGCCGGTCCTTGGTGTCGTCGGGCTGCGGAATGACCTCCACGTTGGACACCAGGTCGCCCTGCGGAACCTCGATGCTCACCGAGCTACCGGTGGCCGTGATCTTCAGGAACCTGGCGTTCTTCGCCTCGGCGACGGACGTCGTTGGCTCAAGATCGTAGGGGAGCTTGGTCACGGCGGGGGCCACATAAAACGGCAGCCCGGCCGCGAAGACCAGCAATAAGACGCCAAGCCCGAAGAGCGCGGCGCCCACGCGAAGCTTCACTCATCCTCCTGTAACCTGCCGCCCTACGACCTGTTGTCCGGGGCACCCGATCCTTAACATGGCGGGAGGTTACTCCCCGGTCACCTTCAAAGCGACCCCCTGGATGTCCAGATGTCCACAGCCGCCGCGCCAACAGTTTCGGAGCCTTCGGTAACCGGCCGACTTCCCGCCCTCGACGCGCTGCGAGCAATCGGCGCGGTGGCGGTCGTCGGTCACCACGTCGGGTTCCAGACCGCCGTCACCATGAACACCACCTGGGGCGGCTGGCTGGCTCGACTGGACGTCGGCGTCGCCATCTTCTTCGTACTGTCCGGGTTTCTGCTGTTTCGGCCGTGGGCGCTCAACGCCGCTACGGGCCGGGCCCGACCCCGCGCCAAGCGCTACCTGTGGCGGCGATCCCTGCGCATCCTGCCCGCCTACTGGTTGGCGATCGCGGTCTGCCTGATCGTCTTGCCGCAGAACGGGCAGGCGTCCGTCGGCGACTGGATCCGCCATCTCACCTTCACGCAGATCTACCAACCCGGGCAGTTGCGCGCCGGGCTCAGCCAGACCTGGAGTCTCGCCACCGAGGTCGTGTTCTACCTGATCCTGCCGCTGATCGCCGTGCTCGCCGTCGGCCGGTCCTGGCGTCCGGTCCGGACCATCGTGATCGTCAGCGGAAGTGCGCTGCTCACCGCCGGTTGGCTCACCCTGATGGGGTTCGGCTGGCTCGACGCCGCCCTGCACACCATGTGGTTCCCCTCGTACGCCGCCTGGTTCGGCACCGGCATGGCACTGGCGGCGGCGCACGTCGCCCTGCGCACCGGGACCGCGCCCGCGGCCTTCCGGATCCTGGACGACCTGGCCTCGGCGCCGGTCACCTGCTGGGCCGCCGCCGTCGGCCTGATGGCGATCGCGACGACGCCAGTCGCCGGCCCCCGCGACCTCACCGAGCCGACGGCCGCCGAGTTCGGCGTCAAGCTGGCCCTCTACCTCGTGATCGCGGCGCTGATCCTGATCCCGGTTGCCTTCGGCGGGCCGAGCCGGGCCAAGGAGATCTTCGGCAGCTCGTCCGCCCGGTGGCTCGGCGCGGTCTCGTACGGGCTGTTCCTGTGGCACCCCATGGTCATCGAACTCATCTACCTGGTCGACGACCGACAGCTGTTCACCGGCGGGCTGCTCAACACCTTCGCCCTCACCATGGCCTTCGGCCTGGTGTACGCGGCGGTCAGCTACTACGGCGTCGAGCGGCCCCTGCAACTGCTCGGGTCGCAGGGTCGGCGCCGATTCACCGGGCGTGGGCAGACGTCCGGGACCCCCGCCGCCGACGTGGCCGCACCGGCCACCACACCGCCGACCGTCGCTGCTGGCACTCCGGTGCCCACCGTCGGCGGGTAGCGCGCAGCGCTGGCTCATCGGGGCATTGCCGGCCGGCACACCAGCCCCTAATGTGACGCGGGTCGCTAAATTACTTGAGAGTAGGGTTCGCGTGGAGCGTCGCTTCGGCATGCCCGGACACGTGTTGTTCCTCAACTGGCGAGACACCCGCAACCCCGAGGGTGGCGGTTCCGAGGTGTACGTCGAACGGATCGCCGCCGAACTGGTGGCGCGCGGATTCCGCGCCACTCTCTTCTGCGCCGCCCACAGCCAGGCTCCCGCCGACGAGGTCAACGAGGCGGGCGTACGGCTGGTGCGGCGCGGCGGCCGACACAGCGTCTACCTCTGGGCGGCACTCTGTTACGTGGGCGGCGCGCTGGGCATCGGCCCGCTGGCGGCCCGCCGCGGCGGCCGGCCCGACGTCCTGGTCGACGTCTGCAACGGGTTGCCGTTCCTCGCCCCGCTGTGGTCACGACGCCCCGTGGTCAAGCTGATCCACCACGTGCACCGCGAACAGTGGCCGGTGGTGCTTCCACAGTGGGCGGCCCGGTTCGGCTGGTGGATCGAATCGTCGCTCGCCGTACGCGTCTACCAGCGGTGCCGGTACGTCACCGTCTCGGAGGCGACCCGCCGAGAGTTGGCAGTGCTCGGCGTGCCGCCGGAGCAGGTCTCCGTGGTGCACAACGGCACCCCGACGCTGCCCCACACCGACGCCGAACGGGCGACGTTCCCACTGCTCGTGACGCTGAACCGGCTGGTGCCCCACAAGCGGGTGGAGGTGGCGCTGCGGGCCGTCGCGGCCCTCGCCGACGAGCTGCCCCAACTACGTCTGGTCGTCGCCGGCCAGGGCTGGTGGGAGTCGCACCTGCGTGAACTCGCCGCGGAGTTGGACATCACCGAGCGGGTGGACTTCCGGGGCTTCGTGACCGAGGAGGAGAAGGCCGCCCTGCTCGCCTCGGCCTGGGTGGCGCTGACCCCGTCCCTCAAGGAGGGCTGGGGGCTCACGATCGTGGAGGCGGGTTCGGCGGGCACGCCGACTGTGGCGTTCCGGGCAGCGGGCGGAGTCGCCGAAGCTATCGCCGACGGGCGTACCGGCCTGCTGGCCGACGACATCGACGACTACCTGATGAAGGTGCGCACGCTTCTGCACCGGGATGAGCTGCGCCGGGAGATGGGTGCCCAGGCCCGGGAGCACGCCGCCAGCTTCACCTGGCAGGCGGCGGGTGGGCGCTTCGAGGCGATCCTCAAGGGTGTGGAGTCGCCCCGCCCAGTGCAGCAGCGGGGCGAGCCGTCCTACCTGTCGCCGTAAACCGCTGGGGCGTACGGGTCCTTCTTACCGGCCCGCTTGGCCGCCTCCGAGACGAGCTTGGCCTCACTCGCGGCCTCCTCGTCGGTGGCGGTCGCGGCGGCCGAGATCCCGCCGAGAGCCAGGATCCCCAGCAACGCCGC
This sequence comes from Micromonospora sp. NPDC048843, assembly GCF_040649965.1. Classification (NCBI taxonomy): domain Bacteria; kingdom Bacillati; phylum Actinomycetota; class Actinomycetes; order Micromonosporales; family Micromonosporaceae; genus Micromonospora; species Micromonospora sp. NPDC048843. The sequence goes on along the minus strand of NZ_JBEZGJ010000039.1, from coordinate 13,092 downwards.
CACCAGGCCAGACACGACCAGGGTCAGAGCTCTACGCATGCCAATCCTCCAATGGCGAGACGTGCGAGCGGACGTTACCACGCGGTAGCTCGCCGGTGTAGTGCCGAAACGGCGGCAGCGATGACCACCAGAAGGGCAGCGCTGAGGGCCACCACCACCGCCAGTCGGGCCGGCCCGGACCCACCGGATTCCCGCACCGTCGCCGGGTTGCGGTACAGCGTGAGGAACGGTCCGTCGTGGACGCGCTCCAGGCCGCCGAGCACCTGAGAGTCCACCTCGCCGGAGACCTCGTGCTGCACCAGGACCCAGCGCACCCCTGTGGTCCAGACCGGCCGTCCCTCGGCCAGCGCCCGGCGCATCTCACGGACGCGCGGGTTCTCGCCGGCCACGGCGACGTCGCCGACCCGGAGCGTGTCGTCGGTCAGCACCGTCCCCGGCAGGTAGCGCGGCGCCGGGTCCAGGACGACCCGACCAGGGTTCCACTGGTACGCCCGGTAGGCGCTCAGCGGCAACGCGAGGATCTCCCCCGGCTCCTCCTCGATGTGCTCGGCCACCCGCTGCCACTCGGCCGGATAGCTCACCGGCCGAAGCCGACCGGCACCGCCGAACGCCAGGTCCGGCAGGACGGCCACCGGCAGGAACAGCAGCCCGACCAGGACCACCCCGGCCACCTCCCGGTCGATCCGGGCCACCAGCCGCTCGGCCCCCAACGCCGCGCACACCACCAGCAGCAGGGCATACGGCGCCAGGAACTTCTGCCCATCTCGCAGCAGCCCCGCGCCCGGCAGGTGCACCACCGCCCAGCGCAGCGCGGCATCCCCGCCGGGGAGCAGCCCGAACGCGGCGAGCACACAACCGGTCCCGGCGAGCACCGCCAGGCGCGCCGCCCCACCCCTGGGTAGCCGGTGCCGCAGCAGGCCCGCACCGACGCCGGCCAGGATCAGCAGCACGACTGTCGCCACCGGCACCAGTGGCGTCGCGCGACTGGAGGGGGTGGCCTGCGCGCTCCAGATGCCACCGGTGCCGGCCAGCGCCACCAGTGGGCCGGCCCAGTTCTCCGAACGCGCCGCGAACGCCGCCACCCCCGCCGGGTCCGAGGAACCCCCGGCACCGGTGACCAGGGCCGCGACCACCCAGGGCGCGTTGAGCACTCCGACCGCTGCCAACGCCTGCCGGGACCGGTGCGGATGCATCCGCTGCGACACCAGCAGCGACCGGGGCGCGCGCATCCGGTCCGACGCCAGCAGCGACCGGGGCGCGCGCATCCGGTCCGACGCCAGCACCAGCACAGTTGCCAGCGCGATCAGACCGCCGGTCGGCGTGATGGCGGCGGGAGCGGCGGCAAGCACCACCCGGGCGAGCGCGCCGTCGCGCCCGGCCCGCAGGTCCAGCGCCGCCCGCACCAGCCAGGGCAGCGCGGCGTACGCGAGCAGCAGCCCCCACTGCCCGATCAGCAACCGCTCGGCGAGGTAGGGCGTCCACGCGTACGCCAACGCGGCGAACAGCCGGACCGCTCGCCGTTCGGTCGGCACCAACCGGCCAGCGCCGACCGCCGCGAGGAAGACCGCCCCGGCGAGCGCCAGCCGCTGCACCACCCAGCCCGGCACGAGCTGGGTGACCAGCGAGACCAGCGCGTCCATCGGCACCGCCCGGGGCAGACTCTGCGCCGGGGCGACGAGATCCCAGGTCAACGGCTGCCGGGGTACGAACACCATGTCGTACAGCAATGCGTAGCCGGGCGCCGCCAGCGGGGCCAGCACCACCACGGTGACCGCCGCCGCTACCGCGTACAGCGACAGCGTGTGCCGCGCCCGCCGAACCGGTGCGGCCTCGACGCCGTCGGTCGGCTCAACCATTCACGATGCCGGCACCGCCCGGCCGATGGTGATCAGCTCGGTGCACACCCCGACCCCTGGCGTCTGGACGGTGACCTCGACGGCGTCCCCCGCACCCTCCAGCAGGAAGTACAGGTCGTTCAGCCCGCGTCGCAGGGTGATCTCGCGCGTGGCGTCCCCGAGCCGGAACAGCGCTGTCGAGTCGCCCGAGCTGAGGTAGCCGAAGTGCACCACGTACGGCCACTCCACCAGGTACCCGTCCAACGGGATCCGGGTGGGTCGGCCGCCCTCGGCCAGGTGCCCGCAACCGTCCACCGGGCCGGGCACGATCTTCCGTCCCTGGACCACCACCGGGCGGATCCGACCGAGATCATCGAACGTCGACGGTCGCGCGGCCTCCGTCACGAAGGTGGGTCGACGCTCGGCCGGGCGGAAGAAGTGCGACTGGAGATTGTCCGGCCAGAAGTAACCGGCGATCACCCGGTCCGGGACGGCGGTGTCGAAGAAGACGGTGCCCGGCGGCGCTGCGGCGAGCTCAGCCTGCGTCGTCGCGAGATAGTCCCGCCCGTACTTCGTACTCCAGTTGTCCCCGAAACGGGCAGTGCTCCACAGGGTGCCCACGCCGATGGTCGCCAGGACGATGATCATCGAGACCAGGCCGACAGCGAACGCGCCCGGCTCCCGCAGGACCGTCGGCACCGGCCACGCCGACACCTCGTCCTCGTCGGTGTCCTTGATCCCCAGCAGTGCCGCACCCACACAGATCGCGGCGACCAGCACGACGTCGGCGACGTACCGGGGGACGACGCCGATCAGTGGGCCGAGCGGCCCGCCCAGCCGGGTGATGGCGAAGAGCGCGGCGACCAGGCCGAGGTAGGAGGTCAGCAGCAGCCAGGCCCGGCCGGCCGACGGACGCCGCCGGACGGTGACCACGACGAGCGTCGCCAGCACCGCCCACGACAACCACTTGGCGATGTCGTACGGGTCGACGAGCGGGGGACCGTCACCGGCGTAGCTCCAGCGCCAGGGACCCCCGAGCAGACCCGGCACCACTGTCTCGCCGACCAGGTCACCGAGGAAGTTGAGGACCGGACCGACCGAGGTCGGGTCCCGGAGTTCACCGGAGGGACGCGTCAGGTAGAACGCCAGGTATCCCCCCGACAGCGCGCCGAGCATCAGCCAGGCCGGCCAGTACCGGCGGATCGCCGTCGCGAGGCTGCGCCACACGCCACCGGAGGTGAAGAGGAAGACTGTCAGCAGGAACAGCAGCGGCACGATCAGCAGCGACTTGGTGTCGAAGAGCAGGCCGAACACCAGCCAGAGCGCGACCGCCACGAGGTGCCGCAGGCGACCGGTCCGCACGTACCGGACCTGGGCTGCCACCGCCATGACCAGTGCCAACTGCATCGGCAGCACGAGCAGCCCGACCAACCACAGCGAGGAGACCTCAAGCGTCAGCGGGCTGAACACGAACAGGCACAACGGAATGAGCAGGCCCCAGCCGGGCCGGAGCAGGTCGCGCAACAGCCGGTAGACGGCGATTCCGGTGGCCGCCTGGCCAACCGCCAGCAGCAACACCCACGGCCAGGTGGCGAAGCCCGCAGCCCGCACCATCGCCCAGGCCACCAGCAGGCCGCCGGGCATGAGGTGGTTGTTGAACGTACGCAGGAGATAGTCCGCGTCCAGCCCGGTGTCGAGAACCTGGGCGGCGATGACGAACTCGTCCTGCGAGAACCAGCCACGGGTGGCGAGGCCGGCGCGCCAGGCGACGGACACCGCGATGAGGGCGATCGCCACGGCGCGGACGGGGTCGGCGCGGAGCCATCGGCCGATCGGCCCGGGCCCGTCGCCGTCGGACGCGACGCGTTCCGGATGCGTCTCGGCCTCAGCTTCTGGCATTGACATGGTCGGCAGCCTGCCACACGCTTACACGCCGTGGGGACGGCCGTTCTCCCGATAACGCCACCGCAGCGCCCCTGGTCGCCCGTCCGTGCCCGGTCCGGATAACGTCGCGCGACAGTCGTCGGCTGCAGGTGCGCGTCCGGCCGGTGAAGACAGGAGCCGAAATGCGTGCAGAGGTGGCCAGTGACGCCGCTCCGGGGTCCAGCCGGAGCCGGCACACGGCCCGACGGTTCCGGCACCTGGTCATCTGCATCGCTCTCACCGCCCTCGCCTTCCAGCAGGCCCCGGGCCAGGTCGTCCCGGACACCAAGGTCGACCTGAATGTCAACCCGGCCGGGTGGCTGCTCCGCTCGCTGCACCTGTGGGACCCCACCGGCACGTTCGGCCAGCTACAGAACCAGGCGTACGGCTATCTCTGGCCGATGGGCCCGTTCTTCCTGCTCGGGTCGGAGTCCGGCCTCGCGCCATGGGTGGTGCAGCGGCTGTGGTGGGCACTGCTCTTCTGTGTCGCCTACCTGGGGGCCGTACGCCTGGCGGGCCGGCTCACCATCGGGACGCCCGCCGGGCGCATGATCGCCGGCGTCGCCTTCGCGCTGTCACCGCGCATCCTCACCCAGCTCGGCTGGTCCTCGGTGGAAGCCTGGCCCAGCGCCGTCGCCCCCTGGGTGCTCATTCCGCTGGTCGGTCTCGCCGCCGGCACGCGACTGCGACGCGCTGTCGCCGCGTCGGCCATCGCCGTCGCCTGCGCCGGTGGGGTCAACGCCACCGCCGTGTTCGCTGTGGTGCCACTGGCGATGCTCTGGCTCGCCACCGTCCAGCCCGTACGCCGCCGGGTCTCCGCCATCGCCGCCTGGTGCGGCGCGGTGGCCCTGGCCACCGCGTGGTGGTTGGTCCCGCTGCTGGTCCTCGGGCGGTACAGCCCACCCTTCCTGGACTACATCGAGACCGCCCGAAACACCACGAGCGTCACCGACGGGCTGACCACGTTGCGCGGCGCCTCCTACTGGGTCGCCTACCTGGCCTCTCCGTTCGGAGCGACCATCCCGTCCGGTGCGCGACTCGCCAACGAGGCGGTGCTGGTCGCCGCCACCCTGGCGGTCGCCGCCCTCGGTGTGCTCGGGCTGTCCCGCCGGGGGATGCCGCACCGCCGGTTCCTCATCACCGGTCTGGTGCTCGGCGTCGCGCTCGTCGGTCTCGGGCACGTCGGCGACCTGCCGAACATCCTCGCCGGGCCACAGCGGGAGTTCCTCGACGGCGTCGGCGCACCCCTGCGCAACGTGCACAAGTTCGACGTCCTGCTCCGCCTACCTCTGTGCCTGGGCATGGCGCACCTGATCGGGCTGGCCGTCCGGGCGGCGCGCACCGCGCCCGCACGGCACCGTCCGCGAACCGTCGCACGCGCCTGGCTGACCGCCGGCGCCGCCATCGTCGCCGTCACGGCGGTCGCCACGCCCGCCCTCGCGGGCGGTCTCGCCACCCCGGGCAGCGTCAAGGAGGTGCCCGGCTACTGGCACGACGCCACCGAATGGCTCGACGCGAACACGGGACGCGGGCGGGTGCTCGTCGTACCCGGGGCGCGTTTCCCGTCGTACGACTGGGGCAACACCACCGACGAGATCACCCAGCCGCTGCTCAACAGCCGGTGGGCCGTACGCAACGCCATCCCCTTCACCCCACCGACCACCATCCGGCTGCTGGACGTGATCGAGTCGACGCTCGCCACCGGCGCCGGCTCGACCGGCCTGGCCGACCTGCTGGCCCGATCCGGAATCAGCCACGTCCTGTTCCGGGCCGACCTCGACCACGGCCGCTCCGACACGGCCCGCCCAGCGGTGGTCCGCCAGGCGCTGGAACGTTCACCCGGGCTGACCCGCGTCACGTCCTTCGGCCCCCTGCGCGGCGGGCCCTCGTCTCCCGACGAGTTCCGCGACCATGGGCTCGACGTGCCCGTCCGGGCGCTGGAGGTCTACCGGGTCGACCGGCCCGTCGAGCCGGTGGTCGCCTACGACAAATCCGACGTGACGACAGTGGTGGGCGGCCCCGAGTCACTGCTCGACCTCGCCGCGGCCGGGCAACTCGGCTCGGCACCCACGGTCCTGGCCGGCGACGCGTCGACAGCCGACGTCGCCGGACCGGTGGCGATGACCGATGGCCTGCGCAGGCGGGACGTGTCGTTCGGCGGACTGCGCGACAACACCTCGCAGACGTTGACCGCCGACGACACCTTCGAGGTCACCGCACCCGCCCACGACTACCTGCCCGAGTGGGGCGCGGCGCACTCCACCGTCGCCCGTTTCGAGGGCATCGACGCGATCCGCACCTCCACCGCCCGTTCGCAGGTGGACAGCCCCGGCGGTGCCCGCCCCGAGCACCAGCCGTACGCGGCGATGGACGGCAACCCGGCAACCTCCTGGCAGTCCGCGCCGTACTCGCCCAGCGACCAACAGTGGATCGAGGTGGACCTCGCCAACCCGACGACTGTCACCCGGGTCGAGGTGTGGTTCGACCTGAAGGCCGATGCCCTGCCCACTACGGTGACCGTCAGCGCCGGGTACGAGAGCAGCACCAACGAACAGTTCAGCGACCACATGGTGTTCGAACTGCCCGGCGTCCACGCCACCCGCGAGGTCCGGGTGTCGGTCGACAGCGCGTACGACCTGCGCCCGTTCGGAAACGGCTCGGTCGGTGTCGCCGAGATCAAGATCCCCGGTATCCAGACCAGCCGCACCCTGGTCCTGCCCGCCGCACCGGTCACCGACCGGCCGGCGACCGTCGTCGTGTCCGCGGCACCCACCACGCCGGCCTGCTTCTCCGTCGACGGGCACCCGCGCTGCTCCACCGACGCCATCCGTGGTTCCGAGGACGGGTCCACCATCGACCGGACAGTGACCCTGCCGGCGGCCGGCGCGTACGACGCCAAACTGTGGGCGCGGCCGACGGCCGGCCCCGACCTGGACAACGCCCTCGACAAGCTGGTGACCGACGCGCAGCCGCTGCGCCTCGCGGCGCAGATCAGCGCCTCCTCGACGGCAGTGCCCGACCCGACCGGCCGGGCCGGTGCAGCGCTCGACGGGAACCCGGCCACCAGCTGGTCACCGGCGATCGACGACGAGGCACCGATCCTGCGACTCAAGTGGCTCAAGCCGCAGACCATCACCGGCCTCCGCTTTGCGGTCGACGACAAGACAGCCGCCACCCGTCTCGGCAGTGTGCGCGTGGTCGGCGACGACGGCTTCCGCAGCAGCCTGCTCGGCGACGACGGGCTGCTCCGCCTGGACCCGCCGATGCGGACCGACGAGATCACCATCCAGTTCCTCGACAAGCCGTCGGCCACCAGCACCGACCCGTACAAGCTGCGGCTGCCGGAGCGGTTGCCCATCGCGGTCGGCGAGGTGACGGTGCTACCCGGAGCGCCCACCGTCGGACCTCGCCTCGACACACCACTGTCGCTGGCCTGCGGATCGGGGCCGACACTCCAGATCGGCGCGGCACGGGTCACCACCACGCTGCGCGGCACGCTCCGCGACCTGCTGGAAATGCGCGAGATGGCGGTGACGCCGTGCGGCCGGGAAACGCCCCGGCAGCTTGACCTGGGCCGCGGGGAGCACCGCGTCGTCGCCACCTCGAGCCAGCTGACCTCGCCCACCACTGTTGCCCTGGTACCGAAGACGACCACCCCGGCCTCGGCGACCGCCAGCGCCAGCGCCACCGAGATCGAATCCTGGGCGGCCACCGAGCGACGGGTTCGGGTGGCCAGTCACCCCGTCGACCGGGTGCTCGCCGTGCGGGAGAACACCAACACCGGTTGGCAGGCCACCATCGGCGGACGGACGCTGAAGCCGCTGGTGGTGGACGGGTGGCAGCAGGGCTGGATCCTTCCCGCCGGCGCCTCCGGAGAGGTGCTGTTGCGTTTCGCCCCGGACACGCCGTACCGGGCGGGGCTTCTCCTCGGCGGCATCCTGCTCGCGGTGGTGGTCCTGCTCGCTGTGGTGCCCGCCCGACAGCCCACCGGGCGAACCTCGGCGGCCGTCCCACCACGCGGCCGACGTCGGGTCACCCGCTCGCTGCCGCTGCTGGCCGTCGGAGCCGCCGCGCTGGTGCTGTGGAGCGGCCTCATCGGCGGCCTACTGGTCGCGGCGGGATTCATGCTGGCGGTACCCGGCCCACGCCGCCTGCCCTGGCCGGCCGACCCACACCGGGCCAGGACGATCAGCCGGGCCGTCGAGACCTGGCTCCCCGGCGCGCTCGTCCTGCTCGCCGGGTTGCTCTACCTCGACTCGACGCGGCGGCACACCGACGCGCTCGTGCAACTCACCATCGTCGTCGCCCTGGGTGCCCTCTGGCTCTCCACCGCCGCCCGACGGCGGCCCGTACGCCGGGCCAGGCCGACCGCCGCGACCCCAGCCGCTCCGGCCGCTGCGCTCGTCGCGGAAGGACCGAAGCCGTACCCGGCCGAACCGGCGAGGCCCGGCCAGGCGGCCGGGCCGGCCGACGGGCAGCTTCCGACCTTCTCCGAGATCACGTGAGCCCTCGACGACCCGTCCGTCGCAAGAGGACGGCCCAGACGGAGCTTGCACGCGGATGGAGCACCGGCCTCGGCGCTGCCGGCGTCAGCGTCACGGTGGCCGGGGTCCTGGTCAACGGCATGGCCTACCTGGTGCCGGTCCTGGCCGCCCGTCGGCTCGACCCGGCCGACCTCAGCACGCTCGCCGCCGCCCTGGGTCTGGTGGCCATCGTCGGTGTGCCAGGGCTCGGCCTGCAACTGGCCGTCGCCGTGCACCGTGCCCGGCACGGCGCCTCCGACACTCGGCGGCTGACCGCCGTCACCGCCACAGTGTGCGCGGTAACCCTGGTCGCGGCGACACCGCTGCTGGTGACCGCCCTGGATCTCCCGGTCGAGATGCCCGCGCTGCTGGCGGTCACCACTGCGGCGATAGTGCTCTCCTCCCGGTCCCTCGGAGAGTTGCAGGGTGGCCAACGCTTCGTACGACTCGCCATCGGGATGGCGGTGCTCGCCGCCGGCCGCTACGGCGGCGTGATCGCCGGGTTGCTGCTCGGCGCGGGACCGACCGGCGCGCTGGCGGTCGGCGCGTTGACCGCCGCCCTCACCCCAGCGGTCCTGGCCCGACTCGCCCGCGAGCCCCAACTGTCGTCCACCGCCCCACGGCTGACAGTCGCTCAGGTTGTCGCCGGCTGCGGTGCGACACTGGCGATGCTCGTCGTCTCCTACGCCGACCTGCTGCTGTCCCGGCAACTGCTGTCCGCGTCGGATTCCGGGGCGTACTCGGTCGGCACCGTCCTGAGCAAGGGCGCGCTCTGGGCACCGCAGGTCGCCGCCGTCCTCGCCCTACCGCGGCTGGCCCGCGGTGACCGGCGCAGCCGAACGGTTGCGCTCGCGGTGACCGGCGGGTGTGGCGCGGTGCTGGTCCTCGCCTCGACGCTCGCCGGAGGGCTCGCATTCCGCTTCGCCGGTGGGCCCGACTACGACCACCTGGGCCGGTACGCACCAGTCTTCGCGGCGGTCGGTGCGCTCTACGCGGTGACGTTCGTGCTGCTCAACGACCGCCTCGCGGCCGGCGCACGCTGGGCGGCGGCACCGCTGTGGGTGGGCGTGGCCGGCCTGGTGGCCGTCACCGCGACCCTCCGGCCGCACACCATCCCCGGTCTCCTCCTCGCGGCAGTGGGCACTGCCATCGTCACCACAGCGCTGATGGCGGTGACGGCCCGTCGGCCCGCGCCGGTTCCGGCGACCGAGCCGACTAGCCCTCCGCGAGCCAGTCCGTCAGCAGTCGGTGGTCGATCGAGTCCACCCGACCGAGCGGACGACCCGAGGACGCCCGGTCCCGCAGCTCCGCCCGGGTGAACCAGCGCGCCTCCAGCAACTCCTCGCCGTCCACGCGTACCTCGTCGGCGGTGGCTGTGGCCCGGAAGCCCACCATCAGGCCGGCGGGAAACGGCCACGCCTGTGACCCCTGGTAGGTCACGTCGGTGACTGTCACGCCCGCCTCCTCGCCCATCTCCCGCCGGACCGCGTCCTCCAGGCTCTCACCGATCTCGACGAAGCCGGCCAGCGTCGAGTACGCGTCCTCGGCCGCACCCGCGTGCCGGGCCAGCAGGCAGCGCCCCGACCGACCGGGTGCCTCGACCAAGACGATGACGGCCGGCTCGATCCGGGGGAACAGCAGACGTCCGCACTCCGTGCCGGTGCAGGTCCGCAGGTGCCCGCCGCCGCCGGCGACGGCCGGCGCGCCGCACGTACCGCAAAATCGCTGCTGCCGGTGCCAGTGCAACAAACCCCTGGCGTACGCCAGGACGGACGCGTCGCCGGGTTCGAGCCGCCCGACCAGTGCCCGCACGTCGACGGACCGCACCGCACCGGCCATCTCGACGGCGGACCGCTCGGGGAGCGCGGAGAGGTCCGCGGCGAACACGGCGGCCTCCCCATCGAGCCCCAGGAAGACGGTCTCGCCGGCGGCGGACCGGACCAGCGCCGCGCGCTCCGCGCCGAGCCGGACCGGCCCGTGCTCGTCCACGAGACAACGGTCCCGCCAGATCGGCAACAGCACTGTGGTCGACGCGGTGAGCAACGCACCCAACCGCGTCGGATCGGTACGCAACGGTCCCGCCCGGTCCAGCGAACCGCCCCCGTACGCCAACACCCGCTCCGCAGTGCTCACCCGGTCACCGTGCCACGTCGGTGGTCGGCCGTCGGCACCGCCCCCGGACCGGCGCGACACGCCGAACGACACGCGGTAGCAGCGCCTGGTGGGCGTAGCCGACGAGGACGGCCGGGCATTCGTTACCGTAGGTGCCTCCGGGAGGGAGGACCTCCCGCGGCACCCTGGCGATCGAGGTTGCAGTGACGCTGTACGGCGAAAACAGTCCACCCGCCGACGACCGGCCCACAGTGCAGGTCACCGCGGTCACCTGGCCGGACGACGGACCTGAGCCGGTCACCACAGCCACTCCCGGCGAGCCGGACGGCGGCCCTCGCCGGCCGCGTCGGGTGCGCATGCTGCTCGCCACCGGCATCACCGGTGGCGTCCTCGCCGCCGTGGCGGGCGCCGGTGCCTGGGCGTACGCCGGTGACGTTCCCCGTGGCACCAGCGTGCTCGGCACCGAACTGGGCGGCCGGAGCCGCGCGGACGCCGACCGGGAATTGCGGGCAGAGCTGGACCGGCGGGCGGCAACGCTCGCCACGCCGCTGAAGGTCACCGTCGACGGGCGCACCGCCGAGATCAACCCCGCCGACGTGGGGTTGACCGTCGACGTGCCGGCGACCGTCGCGGCAGCCGCCGAGGCCGACGCGCACCCGGTCAGCCGGTTGGTCGGCTCCCGCACCGTCGAGCCCGTGGTGACAGTCGACGCGGGTCGGTTGGACGACGCGCTCCGTAAGGTGCTCGGCAACCAGGCCCAGGGCATGACGATGCCGGCGATCACCTATCAGGGCACCACGCCGAAGGTGGTACGGCCCAAGCCCGGGCTGGCTCTGAAGCCGGAGCGTTCCGCCGAGGTGGTCCGCACCGGCTGGTTGGCCGGCGCCCCGGTCACCGTGCCCCTGGTGGAGACCCACCCGGCGACCACCCCGGAGGAGTTGGACCGGATGGTCAGCGAGCTGGCGAAGCCGGCGGTCGCCGCACCGGTCACCCTGCGCACCACCAAGGGCCAGGTGTCGATCCCGCCCGCCGCCATCGCGAAGAGCCTCCGGTTCAGCGCCGACAAGACCGGCAAGCTCACCCCCTCGGTGGACGTCAAGCGGCTGCGGGCGGCGCTCGGCGACAAGCTGGCCGCCATCGAGGTGCCAACGAAGGACGCCACGATGACCATTTCCGGTGGCCGGCCCACCGCCAAGGAGGGGCGATCCGGCCAGCAGCTGGACACGGCGGCCCTCAGTCGAGACCTGCTGGCCGTGCTACCCAAGGCGGACGGCCGCGAGGTGACCGGCGAGTTGAAGCCGACGCCGCCGCAGCTGACCGCGGAGAAGCTCGCCGGTCTGGGCATCAAGGAGCGGGTGTCGACCTTCACCACACGATTCACCGGCGGCATGGCCTCGTCGCGCAGCCAGAACATCGCGACCATCGCGAGGAAGGTGGACGGCACGGTCGTGCTACCTGGAAAGACGTTCTCGCTCAACGGGCACACCGGCGAGCGCGGCTACGCCCAGGGCTACCGGGACGCACCCGTCATCCTCGACGGCAAGCTGGTGCCGGGTGTCGGCGGCGGCACCTCGCAGTTCACCACCACGCTGTTCAACGCGACCTACTACGCCGGATTGGAGGACGTCGAGCACAAGCCGCACTCGTACTGGTTCGACAGGTACCCGGCGGTCATCGAGTCGACCATCTTCTGGCCGAACCTGGACTTCAAGTTCCGCAACAACACCGAGTACGGCGTACTCATCGACACGTCGTACACGTCCAGCACGATCACCGTGTCGATCTGGAGCACGAAGATCTACGACAGCGTGAAGACCGAGTACGGGCCGCGCCACAACATCACGACGCCGAAACAGATCCATCTGGCTCCCGGCCCCTCGTGCATCGAGACCAACGGCATCAACGGCTTCACCCAGGACGCCTTCCGGGTCATCAAGAAGGGCGGCGTGGTGGTCAAGCGGGAGAAGTTCACCTGGCGCTACGACGCCGAACCCCGCTACGTCTGCGGGCCGAAACCGTCCTGAGGCCCGACCCGCTCCGCGTCGATGCTGCTCTGAGGTCCGCCCAGCTCCAAGCCCAGCTCACGCCTGCGGTCGGCTCAGGCCCGCGGTCAACTCGGGTCAGCGCGGTCCGCTCAGGCCTGGCGTCAGGTCACCAGCGTTGCCGCCGTGCCCATTGCGCTTGCCGCCCTGCGGTGGCATCGGCACCCTGCGAGTCTCCTGCACCCGGATCTCGGCCCGGAACCGGTGCGCCGCAGGGTGCCACATCTCCTCGAACGGACCCATCACCTCGCCCCCAACGCCACGACGGCGGACCCGGGACGCAAGCCACCAGAGGATGCCCAGCACCGCCGCCACGCAGCCGGCGAACACCGCAAATATCAGGACCTCATCCACGGGCCGAGCCTAGCCCCGAGCCCCAGACCCACTCCTGAACCACCGCGATCTTGCACTTTCGGTCGTCGCAACGCGAACTCTGAGCCGATTTGTCGCCGCACAAACTGCAAGATCGCGGGTGAGAGAGGGTGCGCGGGGCAGGGCTCGGGGCAGACCCCAGACTGCTGACCTGCTGACCGTACGATCGCTGACCTCCGCTTGGCCGCAGCCGCAGGCCCGCGCAACATCCTGGATGTAGTTAGTGGCATCAGGACGCGCGGATACCACTACAACCAAGGATCGAGCGTGACCTTGTCGGGCTTA
>NZ_JBEZGJ010000038.1:34291-46134 GCF_040649965.1 Micromonospora sp. NPDC048843 | reverse complement strand
GTGCGGGCAGGTCGAGTGGGGCGAGGTCGGTGCCGGCGGGCAGCGAGTTGAGCAGTGCCGGCGCCACCCGAACCGCCTGGGCGCGGGTGGTGGTCTTGATCAACCAGGTGGGCTGGGGTGGGTGGGGCAGGGGTGGGTGGGGGTGGGGGTGGGGGAGGGGGTTGTTGACTTGGGTATTCGCTGGGTGAATAGTGGGCGGGGTGTCTACGCCGCACGTTCTGCTCGGGTTGCTCGCTGGGGGCAGCCGGCACGGGTATGAGCTGAAGCGTGCGCACGACGAGCGGCTGCCGCGGGCTCGGCCACTGGCCTTTGGCCAGGTCTACGCCACTCTCGGTCGTCTCGAACGCGACGGGCTGGTGGCTGCCGCCGGCCAGGACCGGGTGGGCGGGCCGGATCGCACCGCGTACGCGCTGACCGACCAGGGGCGGGTCACGCTGGACCAGTGGCTGTCCACCGTGGAAGCGCCCATGCCGTACGTGGCCAGCACCCTCTTCGCCAAGGTAGTGGTGGCGCTGCTGGTCGCCGACGTCGATCGGGCCCGGTCGTACCTGATCGCCCAGCGGGCCGCGCACACCGCACGGCTGCGGGAGCTGACCGCGGTCAAGGCCGATCAGGCCGCCACTCTCAGCGACGTGGTCGCTGCCGATTTCGCTATCGCCCACCTCGACGCGGATCTGCGGTGGCTGCACGCCACCCTGGGCCGGGTCGCCGACTGGCACCGGGAGGTGCATCCGTGACGCAACTCCAGGCTCGCGGCGTGGTTCGGGCGTATGGCCCGACGCCCGCACTGCGCGGCGTGACGCTCGACGTGACGGAGGGCGAGATCGTCGCCGTGACCGGGCCGAGCGGCTGCGGCAAGTCGACCCTGCTGCACTGCCTGGCCGGGATTCTCCGGCCGGATGCCGGCGAGGTCACCTGGCGTGGGCACCGCATCGACACCTGGTCGGAGGCGGCCCGGTCCCGGCTAAGGCGCACCGAGTTCGGGGTGCTGTTCCAGTTCGGTCAGCTGGTGGCCGAGTTGACCGCCGCCGAGAACGTCGCCCTGCCCCTGCTCCTCGCCGGCACGGGGCGGCGAGAGGCACGGACGGCGGCGTTCACCTGGCTGGAACGGTTCGGGGTGGCCGAGGTGGCCGACGTCCGGCCGGGTGAGATGTCCGGGGGTCAGCAGCAGCGTTGCGCCACGGCGCGGGCGCTGGTGACCGAGCCTCGGGTGCTCTTCGCCGACGAGCCGACCGGCGCACTGGACACGCTCACCGGCGAGCAGGTCCTCACCCAACTGGTCCGGCTCGCCCGCGAGCAGCGCACCGCCGTCGTACTTGTCACCCACGAGCCGCGGATCGCCGCGTACGCGGATCGGGAGATCGTGCTGCGTGACGGCCTGGTGGACCACACCGGCCTGGGGCTCGACGTGCCGTTGGCCGGCGGCGCCCGGTGAGACCGGCGACGCTGCTCCGCCTCGCGCTCGCCGGCACCCGCACCGACACCGCCCGGGTGGTGCTCACCGCGCTCAGCGCCCTGCTCGCGACAGTGGCCGGGCTCGCAGCGTTCACCGTGTTGGCCATCCCGACTCCCGCCGCGACGGACGGGAACCAGAACAGGTGGTCGGAGCAGTATCACAACGCGCTGTTGGTGGAGCCGGGGTTGCGCGGCGGCACGGCGTTCGCACTGCTGATGCTGATGGTCCCGGTGCTGGCGCTGGCCGGTCAGTGCGCCCGGCTCGGCGCGCCGGCACGGGACCGCCGGTTGGCCGCGCTCCGGTTGGCCGGCGCCACGCCCGGGCAGGTCACCCGGCTGGTGGTGCTGGAGACCGGCGTGGCCGCCCTGCTCGGCACGCTCGTCGGGCTGGGTGTCTATCTGGTCGGCCGCGATCTGCTGCACCGCCCGGACGCGCAGGGTCAACTGGCCCTGCCCACCGACGTGCTGCCGTCGACTGGCGCGCTGGCCGGCGTGGTGCTCGGTCTGCCGGTCGTCGCGGCGCTGGCCACCGCCCTGATGCTGCGTACTGTCACCACCAGTCCGCTCGGGGTGACTCGCAAGGCGGCCCGCGAGCGCGGACCAGGCCCGTGGGCGGGGCTGCTGATCGGGGCCGGCGTGGTCTCGATCGCGGGGATCCGCCCGGCGATCCAACGGTTCTCCGGCGACGCGGAGGTGGTGGCCTGGCTGGTGCCGCTGCTGTTGGCGGCGGGTGCGTTCGCGGCGATGATCGGGGTGGTGCTCGGCGCCGGCTGGATCTCGTACCACTGCGGGCGGTTGTTGCGTCGGCACGCCCGCCGTGCCCCGGCCCTGCTCGCGGCGGGCCGGCTGATGGCCGACCCGTGGGCGGGCAGCCGTACCTTCGCGGCGTTGCTCGCCGCCCTGATCTTCGGCGCCGGCGCAGCTGCGTTGCGCGCCCAGTTCGCCGCGCAGGACCAGCTCGACCGCGAGCGGAACCTGCTCGTCGGGGCGGACGCAGGTGGCTCCTCGTTCTACCTGGACACCATGGATCTGGTCGACACCGCAGTCGCGGTGGCCATCCTGATCGCGGCGGGCGGGCTGATGGTCGCGCTGGTCGAGGGGATCGTCGCCCGTCGACGTGCGTACGCCGCGTTGGTCGCCACCGGGGTGCCCCGCGCCACGCTGAGCCGCTCGGTGGCCTGGCAGGCGTTGGTGCCGGCCGTGCCGGCGATCCTGCTCGCGCTCACAGTGGGCACGCTGCTCGGTCGTGGGCTCTTTCCCGGAGCCGTGGCGGGTGTGTCGTCGATGGAGTCCTGCACCGCCACGGCGGCGCTCTGTGCCGATCCGGCCACCCGCGGGCAGTACACCCAGATCGTCCACCTACCCGAGGTCCAGCGGGTTCCTGCCGTACCCCTGGAGCACCTGGCCTGGCTCGGTGCCGGCGCGTTGGTAGCGGTGCTGGTGACGGTCGGTGTCGGCCTGTTCTTCCTGCGCTCCAGCACCGCCCTGGACGAGCTGCGCACGACCTGAACCGAGGGCGGGCCAGGTCAGGCGCCGAGCAGGCCGGAGGAGAGTGCGATGAGGGTGCCGACCACTGCCGAACAGCAGCAGACCAGCAGGCCGGCGACCACCGCGAGGATCAGCCAGACCCGGCGGTCCCGCGCCACCGCTGCCACGCTCGGTCGGCGGACGTCCTCGGCGGCTCCGCCGTCACCATCCGTAGCCCCGGTCACAGCGGAAGTCTAGGCCGGGACATCGGCCGCGACCTGGAAAGGCCAGGCCGCGCGTGAACGACCCGGCCATGATCGCGCCCGATCATGGAGGTAGTTGCCTCCCCGAGCCGCCGAGGGGACTACTCCCACCACCGAGCGCGATCATGTCGACCCGACGGGTCAGGCGTGGCCGATGCGGTCCAGGATCCAGGCGTTGATGAACGCCTCCTCGCGCCACGAGTCGTAGCGACCACTCGGGCCGCCGTGCCCGGCACCCATCTCGGTCTTCAGCAGGTAGTCGCCGCTCGGGGCCACCGCCCGCAGCCGGGCGATCCACTTCGCCGGCTCCGAGTAGAGCACCCGGGTGTCATTGAGGCTGGTCACCGCGAGGATCGCGGGATAGTCCACGGCGGCCACGTTCTCGTACGGCGTGTAGGACTTCATGTACGCGTACACCTCGGGGTCGTCGAGAGGGTTGCCCCACTCCTCCCACTCGGTGACGGTCAGCGGCAGCGACGGGTCGAGGATCGACGTGAGCGCGTCCACGAACGGCACCTGCGCCACGATCCCGGTGAACGCGTCCGGCGCGAGGTTGGCCACCGCGCCCATCAGCAGGCCACCGGCCGAGGCACCCCGGGCGACCAACCGGTCGCTGGCAGTCCAGCCTGCCTTGACGAGATGCTGGGCGCACGCCACGAAGTCGGTGAAGGTGTTCTTCTTGGCCAGCAGCTTGCCCTGGTCGTACCACCGTCGGCCCAGCTCACCGCCGCCCCGGATGTGCGCCACAGCGAAGACAACGCCCCGGTCCAGCAGGGACAGTCGGGCCACCGAGAACCACGGGTCCATGCTCGCCTCGTACGAGCCGTAGCCGTACAGCTCGCAGGGCGCCGAACCGTCCCTTGGGGTGCCCACGCGGCAGACAAGTGAGATCGGCACCCGGGTGCCGTCGTCGGCGAGCGCCCAGTCGCGGTGCTGCTCGTACTCGGCCGGGTCGTACGGTCGCCCGTCCGGCCCGGGCAGCACGGGCTTCTGCTTGAGCAGCACCATCTGCCGGGTGACCAGGTCGTAGTCGTACACCGAGTCGGGGGTGATCAGCGAGGAGTAGCGCAACCGGACCTGGCCGGTGCGGTACTCCGGGTTGGCGTCCAACCCGACGCTGTACAGCGGCTCGGGGAAGTCGATGTCGTACCCGTCGTCACTGCCCACCGGCAGCACCCGCAGCCCGGTGAGCCCGTCGGTGCGCAGCGACACCACCAGGTGGTTCGCGAAGGCGTCGACGGCCTCCAGCCGGGTTCCGGGGGTGTGCTCGATCAACGGCACCCAGTCGCCCGGTACGTCCGCCGAGGTGAACGCCAGCGCGAAGTCCTCAGCGCCGTCGTTGTGCAGGATCAGGAAGCGGTGGCCGTGGTGCTCCACAGTGTATTCGACGCCCTGCCGGCGGGCGGCGATCACGGCCGGCGCGCCGGTCGGGTTGCCGGCGGGGATCACCAGCACCTCGCTGGTCACCTTGCTGTGCACGTCGATGAGGATGAACTTCTCCGACCGGGTCAGCTCCACCCCCACCCAGAACCGCTCGTCGTCCTCCTGGTGGACCACCACGTCGTCGGCGGCCGCCGAGCCGATGGTGTGCCGCCAGACGCGGTTCGGCCGCCAGGCGTCGTCCACCGTCACGTAGAACAGCACCGAGGCGTCCGACGACCAGGCGGTGCCGTAGAACGTGTCCGGCACCTCGTCCGGCAGCAGCTCGCCGGTGGTCAGGTCCTTCACCCGCAGGGTGAAGCGCTCGTCACCGGAGAAGTCGGTGGAGTAGGCCAGCCAGCGACCGTCCGGGCTGACGTCGAACGCGCCGAGCGAGAAGAAGTCGTGCCCCTCGGCCAGCAGGTTGCCGTCGAGCAGCACCTCCTCGCCGTCGAGCGGGGCGCCGTCGGTGCTGACCGGCGGGTCGGTCTCACCGTCGCGGACCGCCCGGCGGCACTGCACCCCGTACTGCTGCCCCTCGACCGTGCGGGTGTAGTACCAGTGTCCGCCCTTGCGGGTCGGCACGGACAGGTCGGTCTCCTGGGTGCGTCGGCGAGTCTCCTCGAACAGGTCGGCGCGCAGGTCGGCCAGGTGTGCCGTACGCGCGTCGGTGTACTCGTTCTCGGCGGTCAGGTAGGCGATCGTCTCCGGGTCGTCCTTGGCGGCGAGCCAGGCGTACTCGTCGACGACTGTGTCGCCGTGGTGGGTGCGCTCGCTGGGCACCCGCTTCGCCGCGGGCGGGGCAGTCTCGGTGGTCACGGCGGCCACGTTACCGGCCGGCAGGCGCAGCGCGCCGGACCAGCGGCATCCCGATACTCCCCACCACGTCTTTCGAACACATGTACGATAGCCGGCATGGCGGCAGCAGCGAGTTCCCTCGGCCGGTCCGGAGCCCTCGAGATCACCCGGCGGTTGGCGGCGATCTGCGGTCCACCGTTCTCCCGGCTGGCCGGGCCCGCCGACGAGGTGGCGGGGCGACCGGCGCGCTGGGTGGCCGTCCCGGGCGGCCCACACGCCGCCGCCGAGGTGCTGCGACTGGCCGCCGTGCACGATCTGGCGGTGGTGCCCCGAGGTGCGGGCACGAAGATCGACTGGGGTGCCGCCCCCGTTCAGGTCGACATCCTGCTCGACACCGGCCGGCTGGCCGGCATCGGTCACGAGCCGGTCGATCCACTGGTGACCGACGTGGGGGCCGGCACCCCACTGCGGGCGGTGCAGGCCACCCTGGAGCGCACCGGGCAGCGGCTCGCGATGGACGCCCCCTCGCCCGGCGCGACAGTGGGCGGCGTGCTCGCCGCCGGCGAGGCCGGCCCGCTGCGCCACCGCCACGGCAGCCCCTGCGACCAACTGCTCGGTGTGCGTTACCTCGCCGCCGACGGCGAGTTGATCAGCGTCGGCGGTGGCGCGCCCGGGCTCGACCTGGCCCGCCTGCTCTGCGGCTCCCAGGGCGCGCTCGGCGTGCTGGTGTCGGCGAGCCTGCGGGTGCAGCCGGTGCCGGCGAGCAGGCTCTGGGTGTCCCGCCCGGTGTGGACGCCGTTGGAGGTGCACGACCTGGTCCGGACGATCCTCGCCGCTCGGCTGGAGCCGTCGGCCATCGAGCTGGACCTGCCCGGAGGCACCCCCCGCCCCCGTACGCCGTACCCGCCCGGTCACCCGGCGGCCACCGCTCGGGAACGTCATCCGTCGATGTCCGGCCGGGCCGGTGCCCCGTCCCGGGCCGGCAGCCTGGTGGTCCTTCTGGAAGGTGGCCCCGCCGACGTCACCGAGCGCGCCGAGCGGCTGGTCGGTCTGCTGCACGGGGAGGCGACGATCGCCCACTCCGCGCCGACGTGGTGGCGGCGCTACCCGTTCGCGCCCGGTGACACGGCGCTGCGCTTGGAGGTGCCGATCGGCGACCTGCACGCCGCCGTCTACGCGCTACGCGACGCGGCCGGAGCGCCGGTGCCGGTGCGCGGGTCCGCCGGGCTGGGCGTGGTGCACGCGGCACTGCCCGGGGCGCTGGCGGCCGATCGGGTGGCGTCCATCCTGGCCGCCGTGCGCGGGGTGCTGCTGGCCCGGGAGGGCCGCTGCGTGGTGGTCTCCGCTCCGGCGGCGGTCCGTCAGGCGGTCGACCTCTGGGGCGAGCTGGCCGGCCTGGCCCAGCTGCGGGCCGCGAAGCGGCACCTGGATCCGGAGCACCGGCTCGCGCCCGGGCGACTCCCCGGCGGCCTGTGAGGCCGGGCCGGCATTGTGAGCCGTCGGCCGGGCCGGTGCGGCTCGGCCGAGATCAGTCCATCCACCACCGGTGCATGTCCAGCAGCGGCGGGGTGAAACGGGTCACCAGCACCAGCAGACCGCCTATTGCGCCGGCAAGCAGCAGTGACCGGGTCGCCCGGGGTAGGGCAGCGCGCTCCCGGGCGGCCAACGCCACAGCGACGATCGCCAACGGCAGCGCGAGCACCGCACCCACCACATAGAGCATCCCGACCACGGCATAGAGCCAGAGGAACGGGTTCAGCCCAGCCATCCCGAACGGGATCATGTCCTTCGGGTCGTAAGCGCCGGTCAGCATCTCGGTCGGGCCGACGCCGGCGCTCGTCATCCGACCGACGTAGAGCAGCAGCACGGCGAAAAACCCGCCGATGGTGGCGAACTGCGCGACGATCAGGGCCCGGACCGCCGGCCGGGAGTACGACGTGACCTGCGCGACGCTCGTCATGGCCGTCAATCTACCGAGTGCACCCGGCAGCCGGGGGCCGCGCTGCGGTCAGGGCGCGTCGTTGCGGAGCACCAGGATGGCGATGTCGTCCCGGGGCGGCTCGACCGAGAAGTTGATCGCTGCGGCGCGCAGCCGGGCGGCCACCACGTCGGCCGAGTATCCGGCCAGGGGCGCTGCGGCGTCCCGCAGTCGGTCGGTGCCGAACAACTCCCGGCCGCGCCGCCGCTCGGTGACGCCATCGGTGTAGAAGATCAGCGCATCGCCTGGCGCGAGCGTGATCTCCGCCGTCGGCGAGGTGATCGTGTCGAGCAGGCCGAGCGCGGTGCCGCCGGTGCCGACGAACTCGGCGCCGCCAGCCGCGGCGAGCAGCACCGGTCGGTCGTGCCCGGCGAGGTGCAGCGAGACGTCCAACTGGTCACCCTCGCCCTGCCCGACCGCTGCCAGCGCCAGCGTGCAGTAGCGACCGCCACCGCGCTCGACAAGTGTCTCGTTGAGCCGTGCCAGCGCCTCCGGTAACGGTTTGCCGTCGCCGACCAGCACCCGGATCACGTCCCGGACCAGCCCGGTCACCGCGGCGGCCTGGACACCCTTGCCCGAGACGTCACCGATCACCACCAGCCAGCGCCCGTCGGGCAGCGGCACCACGTCGTAGAAGTCGCCGCCCACCTCGGCGTCGTCGCCGGTCGGGACGTACTCGGCGGCGAAACCGATCCCGTCCACCAGCGGCAGCACCGGCGGCAGCAGGGACTGCTGGAGCGTCTGCGCCACCCGACGGCGTTCGGCGTGGATCCGGGCGTTCTCGATGGCCAGCGCGGCCCGCCGGGCCACGTCCTCCAACACTGCCACCTCGTCCGGGTCGTGCCGGTGCCGCTGGTGCCGCCCCACCGCCAGGGTCCCGAGCCGCTGCCCGCGGGCGATCAGCGGGACGGCGAACCCCTCCATCGGCCCGCCCAGGGGGATCTGCGCCGCGTTGCGGGACGCCTCGCGCAGGCGGGCCTGGATCGAGTCCGGCCCGGTCTCCGCCAGCACCTTGTGCAACTGCGGAAGCATCGACTCGTCGGCGTGGCTGGCCGCTGCCAGCCGGAGCCGACCCCACTCGTCGGTGGTGTGCACCGCGCACCACTGGCCGAGTCGCGGCACCACCAACTGCGGCACCAGCGCCATGGTCAGGTCGACGTCGAGCGACTGGGCCAGCAGTTCGCTCGCCTCGGCAAGGAACGTCAGCCACACCTGCCGGCGGACGTCGGCCCGGCGCAGCCGGTCGTTCTCCAGGTGCAGCGACAGCCGCTCGGCGGTGAGCACCGCCAACGGTTGGGCGTACGCCGACGGCGCCGCGTCCAACTCCAACTCCCCGGCGTACGGGCGGTGCACGGTCAGTGGCACCCGGAGCAGGTCGCTGCCGGGGCGGGGCGGCCGACCGAAGCGGGCCAGAACCTGGCGGCCCTGCCCGTCGCCCCGGTCCAGGCGGATCGTGCCGCCGGCTGCGCCCACCATCTCGGCGACCCGGCTGAGCAGGCTTGTGGCGAAGTCGGGCAGCGGGTCGTCTCCGTACAGGTCGGGGGTGGTCTGCATGAGTTCGCTCATCGCGCTGGCGCTCGGCGCGGACCCGTCGGTGCTCGTCCGGGGGCCGGCGTTGGCCGGTGTCGATTCGCCGATGCTCCCCCCGGAGGGCGGGTCGGCGCCGGGGCGGTCCAGCCGGAACCAGACGCCCTTTCCGGTGGGCAGGTACGTGGTGCCCCAGCGGCTGGCGAAGTGGTCGACCAGCAACAGGCCCCGGCCCCGCACGGAGACCTCGTTGATCTCGGTGGAGTCGTTGCGGTCGCCGACGGTCAGCTCGTCGCCGGAACCGGGGGCGAAGTCGGAGACGGTGACGGTCAGCCCGATCTCGTCCGCGACGACCTCGATGTCCAGTTCGGTGCGGGCGTGTTCGACGGCGTTTGTGGTCAGCTCGGTGGTGAGCAGCAGCGCCTCGTTGGCCAGCTCGTCCAGGTGTGACTCGGTCAACACGGAGCGGACCACGGCGCGGGCGGCGGCAGGCGTACGGCGGTCGGCGGGCAGCCGGACACGCCGGACGGCCCCGTCCCGGGCCCCGGCCGTCGCGGCCCCCGCCTCGGCTGACACCCCCGTATCCTCCACCGTCCCCCTGCCGGGTGCCAAGCCGATCACCAATCGCGGGCTGTCGCGTCGGTCAGCGGCACCGGCGGCAGCGAGCGGGTTGACGCGTCGAAACGACCGGTGCGGGAGCCGGGCGAGGTTTGCGGCGAGCCGTGCCGGCTCGACGCCGATCGGGCGGGTCGACGCGCGATCGATGCCACCTGGCGGGTCGCGCACCCTGGCACCACGGCGCGCGCGGGCACAATATGGGGTGCCGGTGTGTCCGCACGGACCGGCGCCCCCCGAGTTGAGCGAGGAATGATGACCACGTCGAAGCAGTCGGTGGCGGATCCGTCCGCGCCCGACAACGAGGCGCTCCTCGGTGAGTTGGCCGAGGCACTGCGACGGATCGGGCGCGGCGACCTGAAGGTCCGGCTTCCCCGCCGGGCCGGCGCGGCCGGTGAGGTGGCGGACGCCTTCAACGAGGTGGTCTCGCTCCAGGAGCGGCAGTACCTGGACCTGCGGCGGATCAGCCGGATCGTCGGTCGTGACGGCCGGCTCACCGAGCGGCTCGACGACGAGGGGCTGGACGGCTCCTGGGCGGAGGGGCAGCGGGCGATCAACTCGCTGATCGACGACCTGGGTCGACCGACCACCGAGATCGCCCGGGTGATCGTGGCGGTCGCCGACGGTGACCTGTCCCAGCACATGGCGTTGGAGATCGACGGCCGGCCGCTGCGCGGTGAGTACCTGCGCATCGGGCGGACCGTGAACACGATGGTGGACCAGCTGTCGTCGTTCTCGAACGAGGTGACCCGGGTGGCCCGTGAGGTGGGCACCGAGGGCAAGTTGGGTGGCCAGGCCGACGTGCGGGGCGTCGCCGGCACCTGGAAGGACCTCACCGACTCGGTGAACACCATGGCGTCGAACCTGACCGGCCAGGTGCGGTCGATCTCGCAGGTGGCGACGGCGGTGGCCAAGGGTGACCTGTCGCAGAAGATCACGGTCGGCGCGCGTGGTGAGGTGGCCGAGCTGGCCGCCACGATGAACTACCTCACCGACACGCTGCGGCTCTTCGCCGAGCAGGTCACCCGGGTGGCCCGCGAGGTGGGCACCGAGGGCAAGTTGGGCGGCCAGGCCGAGGTGCCGAACGTGGCAGGCACCTGGAAGGACCTGACCGACAGCGTCAACTCGATGGCGTCGAACCTGACCGCCCAGGTCCGTAACATCGCGCAGGTCTCCACTGCGGTGGCGCGCGGCGACCTGTCGCAGAAGATCACGGTGGCGGCGCAGGGCGAGATCCTGGAACTGAAGGACACCGTCAACACGATGGTGGACCAGTTGTCGTCGTTCGCCGATGAGGTGACCCGGGTGGCCCGTGAGGTGGGCATCGAGGGCAAGTTGGGCGGTCAGGCCCAGGTGCGCGGCGTCTCCGGCACCTGGCGGGACCTCACCGAGAACGTCAACCAGTTGGCCGGCAACCTGACCAGCCAGGTCCGCAACATCTCCCAGGTCTCCACGGCCGTGGCGAAGGGTGACCTGTCGCAGAAGATCACCGTGGACGCCCAGGGCGAGATCCTGGAGCTGAAGAACACCGTCAACACGATGGTGGACCAGTTGTCGTCGTTCGCCGACGAGGTGACCCGGGTGGCCCGTGAGGTGGGCACCGAGGGCAATCTGGGCGGTCAGGCGCAGGTGAAGGGCGTTTCCGGCACCTGGCGGGACCTGACTGACAACGTGAACTCGATGGCGTCGAACCTGACCAGCCAGGTCCGCAACATCGCCTCGGTGACGACGGCGGTGGCGAAGGGTGACCTGTCGCAGAAGATCACCGTGGACGCGCGGGGCGAGATCCTGGAGCTGAAGTCGACTGTCAACACGATGGTGGACCAGTTGTCGTCGTTCGCCGACGAGGTGACCCGGGTTGCGCGTGAGGTGGGCACCGAGGGCAAGTTGGGCGGCCAGGCACAGGTACGCGGGGTCGCCGGCACCTGGCGGGACCTGACCGACAACGTGAACTCGATGGCGTCGAACCTGACCGCCCAGGTCCGCAACATCGCCCAGGTCTCCACGGCGGTGGCGAAGGGTGACCTGTCGCAGAAGATCACCGTGGACGCGCGGGGCGAGATCCTGGAGCTGAAGTCGACTGTCAACACGATGGTGGACCAGTTGTCGTCGTTCGCCGACGAGGTGACCCGGGTCGCGCGTGAGGTGGGCACCGAGGGCAAGCTCGGCGGTCAGGCGCAGGTGAAGGGCGTCTCCGGCACCTGGCGCGACCTCACCGACAACGTCAACTCGATGGCGTCGAACCTGACCAGCCAGGTCCGCAACATCGCCTCGGTGACGACGGCGGTGGCGAAGGGTGACCTGTCGCAGAAGATCACCGT